>JBHEKU010000272.1:0-35243 GCA_041859205.1 Ignavibacteria bacterium
TTCTTATTGTTATATAAGAAAACAATTGTAAAAATGAAAATCAACAACAAATTGTTGTGACCAAATATGCCTTTGACAGTTTTTTGAAGCCGCTAAGAGATAAAGAACAGGAATGAGATCTTCTGAGATTTTGGGTGTGTACGTTTTTTGTTTTAATTCTAATAAAAGTTTTTTACAGCAATGTTGTACCATCATAACATATTTAAGGCGTTACCTAAATCCTCCACAACTAAATGGGCATATCTTTCGGTGGTTTTAATTGATGAATGTCCTGCAAGAACTTTAACCTTTTAGATACTCTCAAAGAATTGAGTCAACGATTTTTGTAATTGGGTTTTTGTTACTCTTCGCTGTAGCGTAAAGAATTGGTATTAAGTCTGGTGAAATTTTATGAGAGTACATTTGAAGAATTTCTTTCTTTGTTTTAAGTTTTTCCTTTCTAAATATATTATATCATTTTTCTAATGAATAAAATTTTATGATTGAATTATTTATTTACAATAGATAAGTTTATTAAGGTAATTTACTAAATCGGTTAGTCATTGGATAGTTCTTTGACAGAGTATTAAGATTGGAATTTATTATATGGTTTAAATTTTAAGCAGAAGGTACCTTTCTCTCTAGGCAGTGATGCGTGATTTCACAGATTTCGGCTCTGTTTGTGAGGGTTCGAGTCCTTCCGAGAGTACTTATTTTATTTCTGATTGCAAAATAGATATTTTGCAAGATAAAGATTTCAGATGTAATCTTGGATCGAACATTTTCAGTTTCAGAGAGTTTAACTGTTAACGAAAAAATTGAACCAGGTATGAAAATTCTATTTGTAACAGATACTTACTACCCCCACATAAACGGCGTATATTACTTTGTTCAGCGTTTAGCAACACTGCTGCAGGGCAAAGGTCATGAAGTAGCTGTTATTGCTCCTTCCGCCTCTCTGGATTACTCCTATACAAAAGTTGATGATATTAATATTTACGGCTTGCCCTCGTTTTCAACCATGCTCTATAAAAGTGTAAGGGTACCTGTTCCTTTTCTTTTAAAAAAAAGAATTGACGATATAATTAATGTATATAAGCCCGATGTTATCCACATACAAGGCCACTTCATTTTAAACAGAGCCGTTTTAGAAGTTAACAAGAAGTATAAAATTCCGATTATGGGAACAAATCATTTCATGACTGAAAACCTTACCTGCTTCGTTCCCACTCAAAAATTAAAAACAAGAGTTGACATATACCTTTGGAAAGAATTTTCAAAAGTTTTTAATCAGGCTTCTATTTTAACCACTCCTACAGAAATGGCCGCAGAATTAATCAGACCTAAACTTAAGCAGTCAGTTATCCCTGTTTCAAATGGAATTGACTTAAAAAGATTTTCTCAGGATGTAAATACAAATTACATAAGAAAGAAATACTCGTTACCCGATAAACCTATATTACTATCTGTAGGCAGACTTGATCCTGAAAAACATCTCAATGAAGTACTGGAAGCCGCAGAGCGGGCTTTGAAAACTTCTGATTTTTGTTTAGTCATTTGCGGCAAAGGAATCGAACGGGAAGCCCTTGAGCGCCTCACAAAAAAACTGGGAATTGAAGAGAGCGTATTTTTTACAGGCTTTGTTCCAGATGAAGATCTGCCTGCTTTTTATAAAACAAGTTCCTGCTTCATTTCAGCAAGTATTGCAGAGTTACAAAGCATAGCAACAATGGAAGCTATGGCATCAGGTATTCCGGTTATTGCAGCAGATGCCGGCGCATTGAGTGAATTAGTACACAACGGTATAAACGGCTACTTGTTTAATCCCGGAGATATCGGGACTATTGCAGAATCCATCTCTTTAATATTTGATAATGAAATGCTCCAAAAAGAAATGGGAAGAAAAAGTCTGGAATATATTTCTAAGCATGATGTAAATGAGACTGTAATTGTTTATGAAGACCTTTATAGAAATATGGCAGCAGTAGCTTAGGAATAATAATGGAACTTATACTTTCTCTTTTAACCGAGTATAAATATTATTTACTCTTTCCTCTTGCTATTTTTGAGGGACCGATACTTGCAGTTATAACCGGATTTTTATGTAGTACCGGCTTCTTAAATCCATTTATCTCATATAGTATTATTCTTGCGGGTGATATCGTTGGAGATTCTTTATACTACTGGCTGGGATGCCTTGGTAATGTTCCCCGCTTGCAGAAACTAATTAAGTGGTTAGGGCTTACTCCGGAAAGGCTTGAACGCGTTAAGGGATTCATTGATACTAATCCATACAAGACTATAAGTCTTTCAAAAATAATTCTTGGTATCGGTGTTGCAGGTTTATTTTTAGCGGGAAAATCTAAGCTTTCGTACCTGCGTTTTTTCTCTATCTGCCTGCTTGCTTCCTCTGTAATCTGCGCAGGATATTTTTCTCTTGGGTTTTTCTTTGGAAAAGCAGCCGAACAAATAAATCAATACCTCAATTATTTTGCTTCGATTTCTATTGTAGCCGCCATTGCTGTCTTTATAATTTTTAAGATACGGTCAGGACTTATGCAGAAATAAATTGCGTTGGTTCGAGTCCTTCAGAGAGTACTGATAAAGTACGGCGAGAGTACTACGATAAAGTACAAACAAAAAAGCCCTGATTTTTTTTCTCAGGGCTTTTCTTTTTTAACCTCTTGCCGAAAGTATTAAAATTATATTTGCAGTTATAAATCCTGCCAGAAGCACAACAAAACTTATTCTGTCAATTTTCTGCGACCGCATTTTTAATTTCTCATCTTCAGTATCTGACCATTTTAATGATACAACAGTCAGAGCAATCATAATAAGTATTGCAACAAAGGTAAGATTATGAATACTATCCAACAGCGTATTTGCCGTTGATGACGGTACAACCGATTCTATAATATATTTATTACCTACTGCTGCAAAAATACCCCCAACACAAAGTCCGAGCCTGTCTGCAAGTGAAGGTTTTATTAAAAATCCCAGCAGCGCAATTGAGAAGGCAACGTATACACCTGTAAGCATTTTTACAAGAATCCCCTGAGAGTGCGCACGGGTAATTATTATTTCTGCTTCCACTCCGGGATATGTGCTTGAACCTTTTAACACAGGGTCACCAAAAGTTGTGTTATAAGTTCTTTTAATACTCTTAAGCTGAAATGAATTTATATCCCAATCATCTAAAAAAAATGTAGAGTCTATTTTTGAATTTTCTGAATCGGCAACGAATACAACTTCATCCGCATCTAACATTGTGTGTTCAATTTTAATAGAAAGGTCCTGCTTATCAAATGGAAATTTTGTTACATCCCAATTCTGATTTATAACAGCTTTACATTTCACCTGCGCCCAGTTTTTTCCTCCCTTTTTCTCAATCGAATAATTACTGAACTCTGCAGATTTGGCATTCATTATTTCAATCGCATCTTTCATTACAAGACTGTCGTTATCATATATGAACCATATCCAGAAATCCGCTTTAAAGCTCTGGTCATCTATTTTAAAATCTGATAACGATAACACATACATTCCTATTTTACACGTATCTTTCTGTGCAAATGAAATATTAGAAAAGAATAACAAACAAAATAAAACTGCAGTAGAAAATTTTTTCATCCGGGGGTTTAAAATATTATTAAATATTTACAAAAATAAACTATGGTCTGCGGACAAGCAAATTAATTATAAAACTTAATTTCATCTATAAAATAAAAAGGCACGGTATTAACGTACCTTTGAGTTAAATCAAAAAAGACTAAAAATTATTTACAATATTGGTTTATATATTCTGCAGCTTCGCTCATTCCCATAGAATAGGCTTTTGAAAGGTCATCGCATGCATCAAGATTTTCATAGTCATTTCCTAAATGAAGCAGGCTGAGCCCGCGGTAAAAATATGCGCCTGATTTGGATTTATCAAAAGCAATGAATGTATTAAAGCAAAGAAGTGAGTGCTCATACTCGTCCGTTTCGTAATAACACTCGCCTAATCCATACACAGCATACATATTGGATTTATCAATTTGCAGCGATGACAAATAATCATTTATTGCGCTTGAGTATTTTTCCTGATACTGATAAATTGCCGCTCTCATAAAATAAGCTTCAGCAAAATCCTGCCTGTCTTTCAGAAAATAATTTAAATCCTGAAGTGCTTCATCTATTCTTGTCAATGCTAAGTAACAAACCGCTCTTGCATAGTATGCCAGCGAATTATTCGGCTCTAGCTGTATTGCTTTTGTAAAATAATCCAGCCCCGATTTATAATTTTTTGACTTAACAGCATCCTTACCTTTTTCCATTAACTGAGTGTATGAACTTTCTTCAGGTCTATCCTTACTTGTTTTACCCGGGACTTTAGCGATGCTTTCATTAGAGCCGCTTGAAATATCTGTTGTCTCTTTCTTTTTCTTTCTTGGCTTCTTTGTTTTCTTTTCCGTATCGGTGCTTGTTATACTTTCAGTCGTTTTCTTTTTCTTCTTAGTTTTCTTCTTTTCAGTCTTCTCAGTTAAAGGTTCATCATATTTATTTGCTATGTAAATATCTGAAGCAAATACTTTATTTATAGGAATTGCAAAATTTATATTCTGCCCTTCCTTCATTCCGCCGCAGGTAATGCCTATCAGTTTTCCGCCTGCAGTTATTAATGCTCCCCCGCTGCTTCCATGTGTTATACTGGCAGAGAGTTGTATATAGGTATCATTTGTCTCTTCAGAAATTTTCCTTATACCGTTTACTATCCCTTCTGTTATAGAGTTTTCAAAACCAAGCGGACTTCCTAAAGCATAAACCTTCTGTCCGATTTCAAGATTATCGCTGTTGCCTGCAGGAATAAATCCAAAATTGTTTTGAGCAACTTTTAAGAACATTATATCATCATCTTCATTGCCGCCTAAAATTCTGACATCTTCTATCAATATATCTTCATGTTTAATTTTTATTAAACTTGAGCCTTTGCATACGTGATAATTTGTAACAATCAATCCCTGACTGTTAAGCACGACTCCGCTTCCCTGTGAAAGAGGTTTGCCATAAATATCGCATGCATATACTACTACAACGGCATCGTTATATTTTTTGAAAATTGTTTTTGCTCCATAATTTTGAGCGAAGGAAAGATTTACATATGAAAAGATAAAAAAAACAACGAGCAGAAGCGGGGGAAGTTTTCTCATATTAATGTTTTGTTACATTAATATTGAAAAAAATAATTAATTACTCAATTCAATTTTAAAATAATTAAGTTAAATCATTATCGTTTACATACTCTCTCACCTGCTCTTCTATTTCAAGCCGCTTCTTATTTATGCGGTTTGTATAATCTTCAATTACCTCATCTTCAGTACGATTCGATACTTCAAGTTCTTTAGCAAGCTGATCGCGTGTAATTGGTTTTGGAAGATCTTTAATTACATTAGATTCTTTTTCTATTTCCTTTAATCGAAGATTTATTCTTTCAATTTCAATTCTTGTCTTATCATCAGGCACGGTATTATCTGTTTCTCCTTTTTCAAAATCAATCTTTCTTGTAATCAAAACCATCTCTTCCTTACGAAGCTCTACTAATCTTTTTAACTGTTCTTCAGATAGCATTTTCTATCTCCTTTTAAAACATACAATACAGGATTTTGGAATAAAGTTTCCGTTTATTCTAAAATTTTAATAGCAGTATCTTCGATAAAATATCTGTCTTCTTTAGAGCCTTGCATGGTTTTAAGTTCTTCATCAGTCAATCCTTTTACAATTAATAATTTTCCTGATACTTCTATTTTTCTGTCGTAATATTTTTCATATTCATCTTTTGTTAATTGAATATAAAAACCATTAATTCCATATCCGGATTTCGATTCGGCTTTTTCTATATATCCGATAGTAGAAACCGGCTCACCTGATTTTTGTTTTGTATCTTTTGCATCCTGAGCAAAGCTGATATTTGCAAGAATGAATAATAAGAATAAAGAAAGAATTGTTTTCATGCAAGTTTAATATAATTAGTTTATATATTTTATGAATATTTAATTATAAAAACAAGGTAACTATCACAGCAAGTTAACAGCATCTATATCTACTGTGAGCTGTGTTTTTGTAGGAAGGTTTTTTTCGGCGTAAATTTTTACTGCCCTTAAAACCGAATTGAGATAACTCCCCGAAGCATCTTTTTGTTTCGGGGATTTTATTAAAAGATGGTATCTGTATTTATCACGCAGCTTGGAAAACAACGGTGGATTCGGAGGCAGCATATCAAGCTTATTGGTTTCATCTTTCATCTTCACAAAATTATAAACTTCTTTTATTTTACTCTCGGCAAGCATCCTGTCCTCGCATTTAATTTCAATTATCGCAACTCTGCTGAACGGCGGATAATTCGCCGCCTCTCTCATTTTAATTTCTTTCCTGTAAAAATCTAAATAGTTATGGTCTTTAACATTCGCAAACAAAAAATACTCCGGGTGAGTCGTCTGTATTAAAACTTCACCTTCCTTTTCGGCGCGGCCGCTTCTGCCGGCAACCTGAGTTAATATCTGGAACGTCTTCTCCCCTGCTCTGAAATCAGGATTTAGCAAACCAATATCTGCATTCACAACACCGACAAGAGTTACATCGGGAAAGTCGAGCCCTTTTGAAATTATCTGTGTGCCGACGAGTATATCAATTTTTTTATCGTAAAAATCTTTCAGTATTTTCTGATAATGATTTTTTGAAGTAAGCGAATCGGAATCCATCCTTGTAATCCTTGCTTCAGGGAAAAGCTTTATCAGTTCCTCTTCTACACGTTCAGTTCCTGCGCCCATTTCAACAAGCTTCTGCGCGCCGCACGTTGTGCAGAGCATCGGTTTCTTTTTTGAAAATCCGCAGTAGTGGCATTTCAACAAATCAATTGCCTTGTGATATGTAAGCGCAATGCTGCATCGCGGACACATCTCAACTGTATTGCATGACATACACTCAATGTATGTATGAAAACCTCTTCTGTTTTGTAAAATGATAACACTCTCTTTTCTTTCTAAACGCTTATCAATATCTACAAGCAAATCTTTTGAAAGAAATTTAAGCCTTACTTTATCAATTAAATCAAAAAAATCTTTTTTGATAAAATTTGTATTTGACTCTAAATATTCTTTTTCTTTTAACTTCTCACTTTCATTCAGGTCAACAATTTTTACTTCAGGTAGCTTAAAATTTCCTGCTCTCACATCTAAAGTCAGCAGTTTATATTTACCGCTCTCTGCATTATAAAAACTTTCCACAGAAGGAGTTGCAGAGCCGAGCACAACTGCGCACTCATTGAACTTCCCTCTTACCAATGCAGAATCTCTTCCGTGATAACGCGGTGAATTTTCCTGTTTGTAAGATGTATCGTGCTCTTCATCGACAACGATAAGACCAAGGTTTTTTACCGGAGCATATAACGCCGAGCGCGCGCCGATAATAATTTTATAATATCCGTTCTTTATTCTGTCGAATGTATCAAGTCTTTCACCATCAGATAAACGGCTGTGAATTACTCCCACGTTATCTCCAAATCTGCTTCTGAATCTGTGTATCAGCTGCGGAGTCAGAGATATTTCCGGTACAAGTATTATTGCTGTTTTATTCTTTGCAAGCGCATGCTGCGCAGCTTTGATATAAACTTCAGTCTTGCCGCTGCCCGTTACTCCAAATAACAGGAACGGCGAAAATGTATTTGAATCTATTGCAGAGTTAATTTCATCAAGACAGGTTCTCTGGTCATCATTTAACGTTACATTTTTTTCCGTCTCTTCAAAAATATCCTCAGAGCTTCTTATTTTCCTTACTTCTTTTATGTTGATTAATTCTTTAAGCTGCAAAGAGTTTACCGATGACGAACCAATACCGGTTTCTTTCATCAATTCGTTGAGTTCTTTATCTTTATACTTCAGTAAATCTGTAAGAAATTTTTTCTGCTTATCTGAACTGATTTTATTTTTTTTAATAACTTCTTCCAAAGCTTCTGAAGAAAAATTCGGGTAAACGAATTTTACAATTTTTTCTTTAGTGGGATTTGAGTAAAGGCTTTCATTATAAATTACTCCGCTCTCAAGCAATAAATTCACCTGCTTTGCCAGATCATTGAACTTAAATTTTTTTTCTATCTGTTTTTTTGTTACGGCTGATTTGTGTTTTTTTATATAATCGATTATATCGAAAAGGAAATTATCTCTCAGCTTTGATTCGTTCAACTTCTCTATATAATCATCAGCCAGTTGATAAAATATATCGGACTTTATATTTATGTTTCTCGGAATGGAGAGAAATACAACTTCACCTATAGGAGAAATGTAATATTGCGATACCCACCTGCAGAATGAAATCATTTCTTCAGCAAGAATCGGCTTATCATCCAGTACATCGCGGATATCTTTTACTTTTCTTAAAGGCTCTTTATCGGAAAGTTCGACTACAACTCCGGTTAAAATTTTATTTCCGAAATTTACAATTACTCTTACTCCGGGCTGAATCTGTGATGAAAAATGTTCGGGAATTTTATAGGTGAAAAGCGAGTCAATCGGCACGTTAAGGGCAATATGCGCATATGGAAATTTTTGACTCACGATTAAAATGGGAAGATATAAATTTGTTTAAATAAAAAAGCCGGACATAGTCCGGCTGATATTGAATAGAAACATTAATGTTATCAGTATTTTATTTTTACTGTTCCGGATGTTAATAAATAATTGTTTGCATCATAGACGTAAACATTATAATTTCCGGTTTTGTAAAATGTTACCTGTTTCCAGAACCAAACCCAGCTTCTTTCTACATCCTGATAAATTGTATTATCGTAGGACTCTGAACCGTATGGATCTACTTTGTAGATTTCATATCTGACGGATGTTACATCTGCAGTGTAAGGTAATCTTACAAGCATATTTAAGTAACCGCCGGCTGATGGAATTGTGAAAACTGTGCTTTCACCGATAGGATATCCGTCTGCGTCAACGCTTTCACAAAAATAAAGAGATTGAGCTTTTAATGACTGGGATAAAGTCATTGAAGCAACTACAAGTAATACAAATAGTAGGACTTTTTTCATTTACTACTCCTTTTCTTTTATTAATAATTTAAAATCCGGGGATTTTATGTATTTTAATAAAATCCCACGAGAAATTATACAACAATATTTGTAAACAGTTCCATTTAAAGCAGCTAAGCAAAAAGATTTATTTTAGTTGCTTACTTCACCGTAACCGAAAATATCTTCAAGCGATAAGTACTTTACGGTACCGAATTTTTCAAGCACAGATTTATCAATCTTATTCTTATCGCCAAGTACCATTATATTAAACTTTTTTCCTTTAATATATTGGTTATGAAAATTTTTCAGCTGTTCTAATGATATACCGGGCACAGTATTATATATCTCCTGACGTATATCGTAATCAAGCCCTTTCTTTCGTGATGTTTCATAGTAATCAAGTATTGCATTCTTTGTTATTCTTTCAGATTGTATCTGCTTTATCACAGCATCTTTAGAGGCATTAAAGAATGACTCATTCTCCGGCATTTCATTCAGCAAGGCATTCATTCCGTTCATTGCTTCATTTAACTTATCTGCCTGTGTGCCAATGTATGCATAGACTGAGTAAGGTTCATCAAGCTGTCTTGGTGAGCGGTATACCGAGTAAACAGAATAAGCCAGTGCTTTTGATTCGCGCATATCCTGAAATACCACTGACGACATTCCGCCTCCGAAATAATCATTAAATATCGTTACATAAGGTGCAAGGTTTTTATCGTAAGTATCTGCTCCCTTAGAAAGCATTTGTATTTCTGCCTGAACCATATCATAGTTTACCACAAATACTGTATTTTCGTTTTCAGATAATTCAGTATAATCAACCGGCGCAGGTGTCGGGGTAAGCGCATCATTTTTTAATTTTGCATTCAATGTGCTTACAAGGTTATCAGTAGACTCAGGACCGTAGTAATGAATTTTATACTGATACTGCGGAATTGTTTTTAAATATGTCACTAGCTCTGCTGCGTTCAGGCTTTTTAATTCTGCCTCGGATAAAATATTTGTGAACGGTGACTTCGGTCCGTATGTACCATACTGAGTCATTGCAGAGATAATTGCATTCTTGCTTAGCTTAGCATCTTTACGTGATTTTAAAATATCCGATATTAAATTTTGCAAAGCAGCTTCATCTGGCTTTGCATCATTTATAAGTCCTGCAAATAAATCCAGAGCCTTAGAAAAATTTTCGCTTAATCCTGATAGAGAATAAACTACTTTATTATTTGATGAACTTATTGAATAGCTGCATCCTATTTTATAGAATGCTTCCTTTAACTGCTCGGCTGTCTGTGTTGAAGTGCCGAGATATTCAAGATAACTTATAAGTCCAAGCCTTCTGTCATTGTTCGTTCCGATTTCAGTAATGAACTCAAGATTAAATGTTCCGTTCTCGTTATTCTTTAAATAATATACCGGTACTTTATTTTGCAGCTGAAGCTCCTGTATATCTTTTTTGAAATCGATGAATACAGGTTTCACATCAGGTGAAGGAGTTGCAATTAAGTTCTTCACGAAATCGGATTCTGCATCACGGTTTACATCAACGGGAGTAATCTGCGGTTTAATTACCTTCACAATATTTTTATCTTCACCTGTTCTTTTAAATACAGCTACATAATTATTGGTAAGGTGTTTATTTGCAAAATCTACGATATCCTGCTTTGTAATTTTTGATAATCTGTCAATCTGTGTAAATGCTTTTTCCCAGTCCTCGCCAAGAATAAATGCATCTACAAATGCAAATGCTCTGTCTCTGTTCGATTCAAATTTTTTAGTCTGCTGCAGCTTATAATCCGTTATAATAGAAGAAACAAGATCATCAGAAAATTTTCCCTGCTTCAATAAATCAATTTGTGAAAGCAGCAGTTCTTTTACTTCCTCTAATGATTGTCCTTCTCTTGGCTTGCCATATAAAAATAAATAAGAGTAATCTTTTAAAATATTTGCTCCGGCATAACCGGTTAAAACTTTTTGCTGCTGATTAAGATTAAAATCTATAAGTCCTGCATTGCCGTTAAATAAAACGTTGCCTAACAATTGTAATACATCTGCATCTTTAGAATCTGCGCCTTCAAATCTGTATCCCATGAAAAGAGCCGCTGCATCAGGACCGAAAACTTCTTTTACAACGGGAGAAGTGATGGGTTTTTCTTCAGCAACTTTAAACTCAGGCACTTCCTTAGAAGGCAATGAACCAAACTTTGCCTGAATCATTTTAATTGCTTCATCAGGATCAAAATCACCCGATAAACATAATGCCATGTTATTCGGTACGTAATAAGTATTGTAATATTTTATTACATCGCTTAGCGGCGGATTTTTTAAATGCTCGATTGTACCGATTGTTGTCTGCGTTCCGTATTGATGCGTAGGAAACAATCCCGCAAAAAGCGCTTCCCATGCTTTTGAGTTACCGTTATCTAATGAGCGGTTCTTTTCTTCATATACAACTTCAAGCTCTGTATGAAATAATCTCATAACAGGATTTCTGTATCTCTCACCTTCTATTGTCAGCCATTTTTCAAGCTGATTAGACGGAATGTCATTTGTATAAACTGTCTGCTCATTTGATGTAAATGCATTTGTACCCGTCGCGCCTATAGAAGCAAGCATTTTATCGTACTCATTTGCAATTGCATATTTTGAAGCTAAGTTCGAAACACTGTCAATCTGATGATAAACTTTTTTTCTAGCATCGTCACCTGTTGTCTTTTTATAAACATCATATAGACGTACAATCTCTTCTATCAAAGGTTTTTCTTTAGCCCAGTCTTTTGAACCAAATTTATCCGTTCCTTTAAAAAGCATATGCTCAAGATAGTGAGCAAGACCTGTTGCATATTCGGGGTCATTCGTGCTTCCTGCACGGACTGCAATAAAAGTCTGTATCCTTGGTGAATCCTTATACACAGTCATATAAACTGTAAGTCCGTTATCCAGTTTATAAATTCTCGCATTCAACGGATCATTGGGATATGACTGATACGTTAAAGTCTGAGCGTATGCGTGACTAAAAACAAATAGAATAAGTAAAATGAGGGGTGCTGTTAGTCTTTTTTTAAACATTAGTTTTATGTTGTTAGTATTAATTTATTTTTTCTATAGATTTTTTTCTTGCCGAGCGGTCATTCTTTTCTTTTGATATCATCTTCAGTACTTCCTGCGCAGGGATATAATCTTTATCCTTCTTTTCAATCTTTTTCAGATACTCTTCTGCCATCTCATATTTTTTTCTGCCGTAGTAATATGTTCCCTTTTCAAAATCAGATTTAAGATATGAAACTGCAAGTGTATCAAATTTATCAAACTCCTTAGACTCCGGAGATATTTTTTTCTCAGTGGTAGTTATTGTCTCATACATTACTTCCGTTTCATCAGGCTCATTTTCAAATACAAAAATGTCTTTCAATGTTACTCCCTTTTGCGAAAGAACTACATAGGCAAGAATAGCCATACTCATCATAAAAAATGCCGTTACAAATATAAATATTTTAATTCCGCCTGTGCCTCTTGCCCTTACAAGAGGGTTAGTATAATATGGCGCAATGAAACTATCATAGTAAGCTTTATCTTCCTGCTGATATTTTAAAGCAAGCGAGTCAAAATATTTTCTGCTCGTTTTGAAATAATAATCCAGCTGCTCTTTAGAAGGTTTGCCTGATTCCATATTTATTTATTTTTTTAAAGCAGATTTTTTTCTCTCTATTGATTTCAAAACATCCTGCGCAAATTGGTAATCGGTGTCACTCTTCTCAACCTTTTCAAAATAGGGTTTTGCTTTATCGTACTCTCCAAGATTATAGAAGTAAGTTCCCTTTTCAAAATCAGTTTTCATATAGGAAAGATTCATCGAGTCAAGTTGATTCTCTGATAAATTTTCAATATTACTTACCTGTTTCTTTTCAGTAATATTGTTTTCAAGAGAATATACTTTCGGTTCCTTTTGTAAAAATAAAGTTAATACAAATACACCTGCAGCAATTAAAAAAATTATCCCTACAAAGAGAAATAATTTTATTTGAGGAGGATAATTCTTTTTTGTTTTGCCGTGATAATAATGAGCAAAATAGTTGTTATAAAATGCTTTGTCTTCCTGCAGATATTTCAGAGCTAACGAATCAAAATATTTTCTGCTTGTTTTATAGTAGTGATCTATCTGTTCCTTAGAAGGTCTGCCTGATTCCATTTTCAAGAATCGAATGTTATTGATTTATGTGTTCCGTCACAAAAGGGCTTTCTTGTCGATTGCCCGCATCTGCACAATGCAAACTTACCTTCTTTTATTGTTTCCGTTCCGTCTTTATTAATTATTACGCAATTTCCTGTGACCATTAAAGGTCCGCTATTTGTTACTTCAATTCTTACGGATGAGTTTGTTAAAGGTTCTGCCATTTGCTTTTCTTCGTTTAAGATTTCGCTGTTATTTTTAAATGATAAAGCTCCTGAGGGGCAATTCTTGACCGTCTCTATTATTTTATCCGTTGTTGATTTATCTAACTGAATCCACGGTCTTATTTTCGGATTAAAAACTTCCGGAAGACTATGGAAACATTTTGTTGAGTGAATGCATAAATCCGGCTTCCAGTAAACCGTTACTTCACCGTTTGTATATGTCTTATCGAATTTCGACATTCGTATTATTTGATTTGAATAACATAGTTATATTCGCTACTACAAATGTTATTATCACTCCGAAAAAAGTAAACCATGTTAAATTTAAAGCAGGCATTATTTTAAACTGAGGCAGTAAAAATAACAATGTTAAGGTAATGATAGCAAAAGTATAAGATATTACTGCATCTTTTAACGCTGCCTTTTTATAAATAATTCCTAACAAAAAGACTCCCAGCAGCCCGCCGTAAATCATTGACTGAATTTTCAAAGCATAGTCAACTGCGGGATTTTTTTCATCCTGAAACATAAGACCTGTTCCGATAATTACAAGTCCCCAGAATAACGTTGCCAAACGCGAGAACTTCAGTTCAGCTTTGTCAGTTGCTTTTTTCTTGAACAAATCCATCACTGTGGTAGAAGCAAGGGAATTAAATGCCGATGAAAGAGTTGACATAGAAGCAGAAAGCAGCCCTGCTATAACAAGACCTGCAATACCTATCGGTAAATTTTGAATTATGAACTTAGGAAAAATTTCATCTGATTTTATAAGGAAGTACTCGCCGATTTTCAAAGTTTTATAATCAGCGCCCTGATATAATGCATACAACATAACTCCAATTACGAGAAAAATTGCAAACTGTATTAATACCAGCACACCGCTGCCAATCAAAGCTTTCTGCGCATCTCTTTTAGTTTCACATGTTAATAAACGTTGAACAATCAGCTGGTCAGTTCCATGCGATGCCATAGATAAAAATGCCCCGCCTACAAGTCCGCCTACAATATTATAAGGTCCTGTAAAAAACTGACTGAAAGTCGGGAAATTAAAATTAAAAATCTGGAATTTATCAGCAGGCGCAGCAAAGTTTACAACATCCTGCCATCCGTTTGGAAGCAGATTATAAATTACTACAATTGATGCAATAGCTCCGCCAATATAAATGAACATCTGAATTACATCTGTCCATATAATCGCTTTAATGCCTCCTATGTATGAGTAAACAAGAGTTATTACTCCTATGATAACAATACACTCGAAATATCCCAGACCTGTAACAAACTTAATGGGAATTGCAGTAGTGAACAATCTTACACCATCGGCAAAAATTCTCAGCACAATAAATGTAATGGATGAGTACTTTCTCATCGGCGAGCCGAACCTGTTGCCGAGGAACTGATAGGCAGTTTCAATTTCCCCTCTGTAATATCTGGGGATAAAAATAGCTGCCACAATTACTCTGCCTATTAAGTAACCCAAGGCAAGCTGTAGAAAATTCATATTTGTAAGATATGCCAGCCCGGGAATACTGATAAATGTAAGCGTGCTTGTTTCTGTAGCAACTACTGAAAAGCATACAGCCCACCACGGAATTTTCTTTGAGCCTAGAAAATAATCTTTGGCAGAAGTTTGTTTTCCCGAGGAAAGGATGCCGAACAAAGCAACACCTATTAAATAGACAACAACTATTACGTAATCAACAGTAGAAAAATTCATTCAATAGTTTTTATAAGTTAAATCTTTCTTTTACAAAATATCCTTTATCACCCAAGCCGATTTTCGCAGCTTCGTTATAAGGGTCATGCTCAAAAAAGACAGTCCAGTTTTCTTCCGAAATATTTTTTAGATATTTTCTTTTCTCATCAAGAGTTGTAAGCGGAAATAAATCATATCCCATTATATATGCAAGCGGTACATGCCCTGCAGTAGGAATTAAATCTGCAAGATAGAACAAAGTCGACTCCCCATCCGATGCTTTTATCAGCTGCATGTGAGCCGTATGCCCGTCAACCGGATGCAGTGAAATTATTTCATCAAACTTGCTTTCGCCGTCATAAAACTTTAAAACTTTTTTATCTTCAAGTATTTTATAATTCTCAGGGAAAAAACTTGCCTTATCCCGCTCAGTAGGATTCAATGCCCATTCATAATGCTTCTTCTGCACATGATATGTTGCATTCGGGAAAGCAATCTGCAGCTGATGCTCTTCATCATAATAAGTATTGCCGCCTGCATGGTCAAAATGGAGATGCGTCAGTAACACATCGGTTATATCTTCCCGTGTTAACCCTATATCGTTTAAGGATTTTTCAAGTCTATATTTAGAAAAATCCACTTCATAAATTTTATTTATTTTCTCTGCTAGTTTATAACCAATGCCTGTATCAACTAAAATTTTTCTTTTGCCGTTATCGAACAGCAATGCGCGTGTGCACATATCTATTCTGTTCATATCATCCGATGGATTTGTTTTTGTCCAGAGATTTTTCGGAACAACACCGAACATTGCCCCGCCGTCCAGCTTGAATAAGCCTGTTTGTACTGAATGTAGATTGTAATCGCCTATTTTCATGAATTTTTGATTGGAACTACAATTATAGGGAATATGCAGGTAAAATTATATTCAAAATTGAATTTTATTAGCTTATTTTCCTGTTATAAATTTTAACTTTAATTAATTATAATTAACTATACATGAAACGATTTTTCCTTCTGCTTTTTATCGTTGCCTCAGGTGTTTCCTTCGCTCAGAATGCAAGCACATATTTTCCTTCAGCTCCGGGTTATAAATGGTACTATAAATCAACTCCGCTTGACTCTTTAAATCAGCCTATAGAAAGCGCATCAACTTACAGAATAGATAGTTTTGCAAATAACGGAACGTATCAGGGACTTTCAGCAAGCTTCGTTTATTCCAGAAGAAATCTTGTTAACATCGGACAACAGGGACCGGTAACCGATACAAGTCATTATAATTTTCAGGGAACGAACGGTTATGTATATTTCAGCTTTGGTAATCTGGATACTATTTCTTTTATCGGTCAGTTAGGGCTTGTGAATTTTTTAAAATCACTGGAGCAATGGTATTCTACTTACAGATTTTCTCAGACAGTAAATACAAACTACAGTCTTTTTACAAGAGATACTACTGTTGTCTATAACGGTACATCATATCCTTTAAGAATAAAGGCAGATGGCAGAAGATTAAACGATGAAGTAGTAAATACTATCAATGGAAGTTACACTGCAAAGAAATTTGTGATAACACCAAACCTCAGTTATTTACTTACCATTCCACCGCTTCCGCCTGTGCCGATCAGCATCGTAAGCATTCCCGATACTATCTGGATTGCATCAGACATTTGGGTTGTGAAAAGTGTTACTCCGTCACAGACTGTTGATCTTACAACTTTTGGTCAGCCCGGAGTAAGGTTTACTCTTCCTGGAGAAATCATGACTTTGACTGCGCAGCCTTCTGCTATAAATCCTGTTAGTTCAGAAGTACCTGCGGATTTTATATTGAAGCAAAATTATCCTAATCCGTTCAATCCGGCTACAAAAATTTCGTTCGATATTCCTTCTCCATCGGAAGTAAAGCTTACTGTTTTCAATTCTTTGGGAAAGGAAGTGCAGACTTTAGTAAATGAAAATTTAAAAGCAGGAAGTTATCAGGTTACATTTAACGCAAACAATCTTTCAAGCGGAGTTTATTACTACAGGCTAACCGCAGGCGAATTCACAATTTCAAAAGTAATGACTCTTATAAAATAAAAATGAAAAAAATTCTATTATATATTCTACCTCTATTCTTTGCTGCAGTTATTTTTACATCGGAGTCTAAGGCAGTTACTCTCGACGGAAAGGTTTTATACGATACTCTTTTAACACCAACAGCAGGCGGCTATGTAAAAGCATTCAAGTTAATCCGCCCAAGTTATCAATTATTAAAAGTTGATTCTGCAAATATCGGTGCAGGCGGTTCCTACTCACTTGTGAATATAACAGCGGGTGATACAGTTTATCTCTTCGCTTATTCATCCGGAACTTTAGATTTTGTACCCGGCTATTATCCCGGAACAAATAACTGGCAGACTGCAACTAAAATTATCGCAGCAACATCACAAAATAATTTAGATATAAAAGTAAGAAAGCTTTACAATGCAGCAGCAGTAGGAATAATTTCAGGTACAGTATCTTACAGCAATGGACTGCCGTTAAAGGATGCACTCGTTTATTTAAAAACTCCGTTTGGTATGATGGTCAGCTGGGCTGTCAGCAAAAGCGATGGAACTTATTCTATCCCCAATGTTGCTGAAGGTGAGTACTCTGTTACAGTTAATAGAGTTGGCTTTACTAATACTGCAGTATTTGGTATAAAATTAAATTACACTTTCGGAACTGAACTGCCGAATCAAAATTTCAGCTTAGAACAGACTGTATCAATCAGTCAGATTAGTAATATTGTACCTGCAAAGCATAGCTTGTATCAGAATTATCCGAACCCTTTCAACCCCACTACAAAAATAAAATTTGATATTCAAAAAGCGGGTGAAGTTAAACTTAGTGTTTATAATTCACAGGGGAAATTAGTGAAAGATATTGTTAATCAATACGCTCCGGCCGGCAGCTTTGAAGTAAGTTTCGATGGTAAGGATTTATCTTCAGGAATTTATTATTATAAAATGGAAGTTGATGGATTTGCTGTTACAAAGAAAATGATGCTGGTGAAGTAAAAAATTATAAAACAAATTTAGTATAAACGAAAAGAGACGCCATTAGCGTCTCTTTTTTTATTCTCCAAATAATTTCTAAACCTTACTTATCTTCTTTTTTATTACTCTTTTGTTCCTTCATTTTGTTTTCGGCATCTTTAATAAACGTCATCAGCTTTGTATTCATATCTTTGTCCTTTGTCTGCTTCAACGCAGTATTCCAGTCATCAATAGCGTTCTTATAATCTTCCTGATTATAATAAGCCTGACCGCGATTGCTATAGGCAAGTATTACTTCTGTGTTCAAATCGATAGCTTGTGTGAAATCATTCACTGCGTAATCAAACTTCTTAAGTCTAAGATTAGCATTTCCTCTGTTAAAGAATGCCTTGCCGAATTCCGGCTTCAGCTCAATTGATTTAGAATAATCCTCTACTGCTTCAGAATATTTTTCAGAATCAAAATATGCAAGTCCGCGGTTATAATAGGCTTCCGAAAAATTAGGGCGAATAATAACTGCTGCCGTATAATCTACTATTGCAGCATCATATTTTTTCTCCATGTAATTCAAAAGTCCGCGGTTATAATGCGGGTCAGGATAATCTTTCTTTAGTTCAATTGCTTTATCAAAATCTTTCATTGCAGATTCATATTCAGTCAGCTCAATTTTTATTTTTCCGCGTCTGTTATAAGCTTCTGCATAATCCGGTTTTATTTCAATTGCGCTGGTAAAATCCTTCCCGCTGTTCTCATACTCTTTCAAAAAATAATATGAAGTTCCTCTTTCAAAATAATATGACGCATCTTTTTTAATATCTATTGCCTGCGTCAAAAGCTTAACGGCATCCGAATAATTCGAATTGCTCATTTCGGCTTTTGCCTTCTTATAGAGTTCATCAGCATCCTGCCCATTAGCAATGCCGAATGAAAAAAATACTATCGCCAGAAGAATTAAATTTTTCATATCTTTTTAATTAAAAAAGAAAAATCCCTTTTTATGAGAAAGGGATTCTTCAGATTTTTATAACTTTAAAATTTTTTAGTCGATTGAAAATCTTATACCTGTGAAAAATCCTAAACTTGAAGTTGAAACTTTGTCAACTCTTGGTGTGCTTCCTAAATTATTTAATCCGCCGTATTCAAACTTTGCTCCAAGTAATACACTTGTCAGAGGAGCAATTTTATAATTTGCAGTTAATGAGCCTACTAAACCTAAATCAAAATTTTTATATCCCATACCTGATTTATCATCTGTAGAAAGCAATATCCCTAAGTATGGTCCGCCGTTGAATGTAAGACCAAGTGTTTCAGTAATCATTCCGCCGAAATTTACATTCAATGGAATGTTAAGATAATTGTTTGCTACTTTCTGTGTTAAACTGTCAACTTTAGTTGTACCGCTTGGCGTTCCGGTATTAACATTTGAAGGAGGAGTTACTTCAAAATTTTTTCCTGCGAAATCTATTCCTGTTGAAAACTGAAATGCATCAAACAATCTTGTATAAATCAATGCGCCTACATTGAAACCGACTTTTGAGTCTGTACTATAACTACCAACATTATTTGCCTGAGTTACATTTGCGCTTGTGCTTGTTCCGCCTAATTTAAAGTCTACGTAGAAATCTAAAATCTTACCTGACTTCTCCTGAAAATCTTTGTATGCTAATTTGTAATCTTTATTTAATTTTGATTTTTCGTTTTTTGGAATTCCCGTTTTGGAAAATTCCGGTTTCCAGTCTGCATAAGAATTTACAGAACCCATTAGTAAAGCAAGTAACAAAATTAGTTTCAAATTTTTCATTTTTATTGTTTGATTATATAAAATTATACTTATTATTCAACAGTCTGCAGCTGTAATTGTTCCCATTCCTGAGTAAGCTCTTCGACTTTTTTCTTGGTAAGATTATATTCGTCCGTGACTTTTTTGATATTATCGCCTGATTTATAAAAATCCTCATTCCCCATCAATAATTCAAGTTCTTTTATTTTATTTTCATTTTTAGCAAGCTCTGCTTCTACGGAATTAATCTTTTTTTTTAATTCCGCCGCTCTTCGCTGCTGCTCCTTTTTATCATTTTTATCGTGAGACTTTACAGGCTTTGCATGCTCAACCGGCTTTTTTTCTTCAAGTCTTGAAATTTCTTTTTTCGCGTCAGGTATTTTTTTATTTAATTCTTTATTCTCTTTGTCCTTCTCTTCTATGTAATACGAGCAGTTACCGTAGAATACTTTTATTCTTTTATTTTTTACCTCGATAACTTTATCAACAATACCGTCAATAAAATCCCTGTCATGAGATACAATCAAAACGGTTCCATCATATTTTCTAAGAGCATTCATCAGCACTTCCTTCGAACGCATATCTAAGTGGTTCGTCGGTTCATCTAGTATTAAAAAATTAGAAGGCTCAATTAACATCTTTGCAAGCGCAAGACGTGACTTCTCTCCGCCGGATAAAACTCCGACTTTTTTAAATACATCATCACCTTTAAACAAGAAGCTTCCTAATATAGAACGCAGACTTTTTCTTATCTCACCGCCGACTGCATCTTCCATCGTAGCTAGTACTGTCATATCACCGGATAACTCATCTGCCTGATTCTGGGCATAGAATTTTTTGCCGACTAAATGCCCGTCTTTTACTACTCCCTTAAATTCATTATCAATACCTGCAATGATTCTTGTAAAAGTAGATTTACCCGCGCCGTTAACTCCTACAAGAGCAATCTTCTCACCTCTTTCAACAATCAAATCTAAATTCTCTAAAACATTATGTACACCGTCATAGCTTTTTGTTAGTCCTTCAATTTCAATGGAGACTTTTCCCGAGTGTGTAGCAGGCGGAAATGTAAACTGCACTGCCGACTCTTCATCTTCAAGTTCTATCCATTCAACTTTATCCAGCTGCTTTATTCTGCTCTGTACTGCCTTAGCTTTTGAAGCCTTATATCTGAATCTCTCAATAAATTTTTCCTGCTCTTTTAAATACTTCTGCTGATTGTTATACTGGTTTTCAGCAAGCTCTTTTCTTATCGCTTTCTCTTTTTTATAGAATGAATAATTTCCCGAGTATTCCGTTACATTCCCCATGGAAATCTCTACCGTTCTCGTTGTAAGATTATCAAGAAAGTTCCTGTCATGCGATACAAGTATAATTGCGCCCTGATAATTCTTCAGGTAGTTCTCTACCCATATCAATGACTCAATATCCAGGTGGTTCGTCGGCTCATCAAGTAATAATATAGACGGATTTTGTAAAAGAAGTTTTGCAAGCGCAATTCTCATCTGCCATCCGCCGCTGAACTCATCTGTCAGTCGGTCAAAATCCTTTTCACCGAAGCCAAGTCCGATTAATATTTTTTCTATCTTCGATTTTAATGTATAACCTTCGAGTGTATTAAATCTTTCCTGCAGCTCGCCGTATTCATTCAGCAAATCCATGAACTCATCATTGCCCGGATCGGGGTGATTGCTCATTTCATTTTCAATCTCTGTAAGCTCTTCCTGAATCTTGTTTATATCTCCTGCGGCAGAATAAACTTCATCGTACAAAGTATTGCCTACGAATTTAACGCCTTCCTGCTGAAGGTAACCCATTGTTGTATGACGTGATAGAGCGACTTCACCTGAATCAGATTTTAGCGTGCCTGCAATAATTTTCAACAGGGTAGATTTTCCCTGTCCGTTCGAACCTACCAATGAAACCCGTTCATTGCCGCCAACACGGAGAGAAACTTCATCGAATAAAACCCTTGAGCCAAATGCGACCGATATATTTGTTAATGAAATCAATTATTTTTATTTTTTGCGTAATCGTAAAGATACCAAATTCTCCCCTCAATTTATATGGCAATTGTCATCCTTAACATGCTAAAATTGATTCGTTTAACCACAGATGTCACAGAGAGTTTACATAGAGAACACAGAGTATTGTTCAAATGATATTTTTTATTCTATAATCGGAAACAATAATAATTCATAATTGAGATTTTAAATACGTTTCAATAAATCTGTGTTTTCTGAGATAAACTCTGTGAACTCTGTGGTTAAAAGCGTAATATTTTACCTCGATATTGAACATTAATTTTCTAATCTTGTTCTGACCCCTGTTCAAATAAATCAGCCCAATTTACTCTATGAGAAAATTATTAATACTCCTTTTTTTTGTTTTCGCAGCAAATATTTTTTCCCAGCCAAATGATGAAACACATTTAATAAAAAGTTATACTTACCATACTACTCTGCCGTTCGAACTTGTTCAGGATTTAATTTTACTTAATAATATTGCAATCAACGGAAGAGTCGGAAGTTTTATTTTTGATACAGGAAACCAGGCAGCATTAGTAGTGAATAGCGCTGCTTTCCCATTGGAGATTTTCGAATCTGTGAATAATCAGTCAAATTCTGATACAGCAAAAGGAATTACAGGAAATATACCTGTTTCTACGAGCATAAAAATCGACAGCCTTACCCTTACAAGCGATTTTACATTTGCAGGTCTTAACGCAGTTGCAATAAACCTTGAGAAACTGAAACCAACTTTCGGGAGAAATTTCATGGGCTTCATAGGTTACGGTATTATGAGAGAGCTTGAGTTTGCAATAGACTATAACAAGAAACTTATTCACATATTTAGAATTGATGATAAGGGCAACACACTGGAACAACCCTCTTATAAGAAAAAACCTTTTTTAAATTTTACACTGAATAAAGGTTCAATTATTTCAAATATATTTTTCGCAGGAAAAATGCTTAACTTCATGCTCGATACAGGCGCACCGAATAACTCGCTTGATGCTACAATTCTTCCGCAATTAGATAAGAATTATTTTTCTTTCACAGGAACAAAAGACACAGTTAAGAGTGTGAACGATGCCGTTATAATAGCGGATGAAGTTATGATGATGCAGTTTTCTGTGCAGGATTTTGTTTTTGATTATATGGATACAAATGTTTTTCCGTTTATGGGAAATGCGACATACAACGGAGTTTTAGGCTACCCGTTCTTCAAACAAAAAATGTTTGTGTTTAATTATAAGACAAGACAGATTTTTATTACAGAATAAATTTTTAAATCTAAATGAACTTCTCACTCGAAAAATCAATAGAAATATTAGAGCGCGCTCCCTCGGCATATAAAGAATTACTTAACGGAGTATCAGATGACTGGAGCATGACTAACGAGGGTCAAAAAGGAGATGAAAAATCGTGGAGTCCGTACGATGTACTCGGGCATTTAATTCATGGAGAGAGCGGCGACTGGATGGAACGTATTGAGATAATTTTATCTGATAAACCTGAAAAGAATTTCAGACCCTTCGACAGGTTAGCTCAGTTTGAAGAAAGCAAAGGAAAATCGCTAAAGGATTTGCTGGGCGAGTTTATGATGCTCCGCATTATGAATCTTGAAAAGCTCAAAGCAAAAAATATTACTGAAGCGGACTTAGATAAGAAAGGAATTCACCCCGTTTTCGGAGAAGTAACTTTACGTCAGTTACTTTCTACATGGGTAGTTCACGATTTGAATCATTTAGCTCAGGTCACAAGAGTGATGGCTTATCAGTATAAAGATAACGTCGGTCCGTGGAGTGAGTATTTAAGAATATTGAAATAATAATATGAAAAAATATTCGCTACTTACAAGTTGGAAGTTAAGAAAACCAGATTTACCTGATAATAAAAGGAAAGTGGTTTTTGATTATATGCCTAAATATGATTACAAAAAATTTATTAGTTCCCCTATTGAAGAAAGGAAGGATCTGGTAAATAATTATTACAAGAAAGCCGGTGAAAAAATTGTTAAGCAGTTTGGATTTGAAAATTTTAATTGGCCCAATCCTAAGTTTTATCGTAATATAACTATTCATACAAACTTGAAAGAATTCAAATTGTTTGAAAAGAAAATTACTAAAAATTCTACAGTTTCCATAAAAAAAATTTCACATGCGAGCAGTATTTATGAATCTCCGAAATCTCCAGGGTTTAATTATTATTGTATTAGGATGACTGTTACTTTTTCATTTGAAGGATTTAGTAAAGGGATGCAGCTTTGGGAAGAAAGATTTGTACTTTTAAAAGCAAAGAATTATGATGATGCTTCTAAAAAAGCAAACATTTATAAAAAAAAATCACTTTACAAGTATCTTAATTCCGATCAAAGATTAGTGGGTGAAAAAGTTGTGAGCATAGATGATATTTGTGAATCCTTTATTTTTAATCCTGAAGAAATAAATGATCCTGAAGGCGTTGAAGTGTATTACAAACAAGCATTAAGAAAGATGACAAAAAAAAGATATTGGGATGTCACAAAAGAGTAAACTCACTTCACCTTACTTCTTATAATCCTAACAGCATCAATCACTCTCGGTCCCGGGCGGAACACAACATTATTATCAACTACAATAAAATTATTTTTCTTCACTGCTTCAACAGCGCTCAACTGTTTTCGTATTTCATCCAGCTCAACATTCAGCTTATCCGTTTTAGTTGTATCATAAGGTAAAAGTATATAAGCGGGATTTTTCACCGTTATATCTTCGTAGCTTATTGTAGGATAATCCATAGGAGAATCGGCATAAATATTATCTAATCCGGAGAGAATCATTATCTCATTGATATAGGAAGTTTTGCTTGCAGTCATAATAGGATTCGTCCCGACAATTACCAGACATTTTTTTTGCGTACCGGAATCATTTCCTCCAACGATACTATCCCTTTCACTTTTTATTTTGCTGCTCAGTATTTGGGCTTCTTTTTCTTTACCTGTAATCTTACCGAGTGTCTTCATCATTTCAACAACTCCGTTAACACTCTTTGCATTCAGTACAAACATTTTTATTCCGAGATTCTGCAAAGCCTGATACATGGGGCGATTTATGGATTCAACCGTAATAAAAACTACATCAGGTTTTAACGCAGCGACCATTTCATAATTTGCATTATCATAGCCGCCGACTTTTGTTTTCTGTTTTGCCTCGGGAGGATAATCGCAGAATTCCGTAACACCTACAATATAATCCTGCGCACCGAGAGCATACAACCCTTCCGTAATATTCGGTGCCATAGAGATAATTCGCTTCGGAGTTCCGTCAAAGCTGACTTCGATTCCTAAATCATCTTTGATTGTAAATTTTGCAACAGTAGTAGACTGAGAAATTTTCTCTTCTTTCTTTGTGCAGGAACAAAAAATTATAGAGAGAAAAAGTAGAATGAAAAAATTTTTAAGGTACATTTGGTTAGGGTTGAGAATTATGGCGTAGAGGCGCAAGATTTTGCGTCTCTACAAATCTGTGTAATCATACTTCATCATATCCATCTGTGTTACGTTTTCAGCTTCTTCTTCTTCGCAGCCGGAAATAATACATTATTCAAAATTAATCTATACCCCGGTGAATTTTTAAACAAATCCAAATCAGTCGGAGGGTCACCGACTGCATGCTGATAATCTTCAGGGTCATGCCCTGCATAAAATGTAAACGTTCCCCTTCCGTAGTTGCCATGAATATATTTTACAATGTCTGTGCCTTCATTCATCGCAAGGATAGTAATATTTTTCTTGATATATTCTTTTTTAAAAGCAGATGTCTGTCCCATAAATCCGCGGACAAGCGCAGTGTGATCCTGATTCAGCATTGTCGGCACAGGGTCATACTTTGCGGAGAAATCCACTAGCTTGAAGTAATCATTAGTTGGTCCGCCAAGGCTAAGCATATCATTAGTAGCATCTATTGTTGAATACTCATATACGTAAGGATTCATCTCTATCTTAAAATTTTCAAATGCCATGCAGTCAGTAAAATCAAGCTTGCTGTTTGCATCCTGGTCATATCCGTCTCCATCGTACATAGCATCTGCTATATCTGTGTGGCGTGTTGCAAGTGCAATATCATAAGTATCGGTTGCCGAGCACATCGTAAATAAAAATCCGCCGTTGGAAACATACTCTTTCAGTTTATCAACAACTGCAAGCTTTAACTGGGAAACTTTTTTAAATCCCATCTTTGCAGCCATCTGTTCATTAACAGTTTTCTGCTGAATATACCACGGAGACATACCGAATGTACCAAAAAATTTTCCGTACTGCCCGGTGAAATCTTCATGGTGAAGATGGAGCCAGTCATAGCCTTTAAGTTTTCCGTTAAGAACTTCTTCATCCCACATTTTATCATAGGGAATTTCCGCGTACTCAAGCACAAGCTGTACTGCATCATCCCACGGCAAAGCGTTAGGCGGAACGTACACTGCAATCTTTGCAACCTTCTCAAGGCGCACTACATCCATATTACTTTTTTCATCTTTTACATCGGCATATACCTGCGCTGTCTGTGTACCGTTAAGTAACTCATAAGAAACGTGTTTCAGGTCGCATTCTGCGGCTATCTCCGGAGTGAACTCATACATAAAAGCGCCGCCGCGATAATTTAAAAGCCAGTCAAGCTCACCGCCTTTTAATAAATATCGGTATGCAATGCCGTAAGCCTTTAAATGGTTAGTCTGGCTTGGCTCCATAGGAACTAAAATTTTCACCTGAGCGTATGAGGGAGCAATCACAAGAGCTATGAAGGCAAAAAGCAGAAGGTATTTTAATATATTTTTAATCACAAATAAAAATTAATTTTATATTTCTATTAAATAAGGTCAAATAGTTTGATACAATGAAAATATTAGCATTTGAAACTTCATGCGATGAAACGTCAGCTGCCGTTTTAGAAAACAACAAAGTTTTATCCAATATCATTTCCTCACAACTCTTTCACTCCGAATTCGGCGGAGTTGTTCCCGAAATTGCCTCGCGCGAGCATTTAAAAAATATTTCACATGTTACTAAGCAGGCTCTTGATAAGGCAAACGTTCAACTAAACGACATTGATTTAATCTGCGCAACTGCCGAGCCGGGACTTATTGGCGCGCTGCTTGTCGGACTCAACTATGCAAAGTCACTCGCAGCCGTATTGCAAAAGCCCTTCGTTCCCGTTAATCATATTCTCTCGCATTTGTTTTCTAATATGCTTTCAGGTCAGCAGGAAAAGTTTCCTTTTATCGGACTTATTGTTTCCGGCGGACATACGCTCCTCGTTCTTGTCAAAAGTTATACGGATATAAAAATTATTGGTTCAACAATCGATGATGCGGCGGGAGAGGCATTTGATAAGGTCGCGAAAATTCTGGGTCTCGGTTATCCCGGCGGACCATTAATAGATAAGCTTGCAAAGAACGGCGATGCCAAGTATCACAAATTCCCTCTTGCAATCGTGAGAGATACTGAGCACGATTTTTCTTTTTCCGGTATAAAAACTTCCGTGCTTTATTACCTGCGTAAAATTGATTTTGCCAATACAAAAAACGATAAGCTCGTTGCAGATGTATGCGCAAGCTTTCAGTTTGCAGTTGTGGAAAGTCTTTATAAAAGAGTTGCCGAAGCGTGCAAAAAATATAAAGTAAAAATTATTTCTGTATCCGGAGGAGTTTCGGCAAACTCGGCTTTAAAAGAAAAATTTAATTCGCTTAAAGATAAGGGATATGAAGTTTACTTCCCTGAGATGCAGTTCTCTATGGATAACGCTGCAATGATTGGTCTTGCAGGGTATTTGAAATATATTAACGCAGCTGATAAAGAATTTTTTAATAAAGAAAGTCTGAGGACTAATGCAAAGCCAAGACTGGATTATGATAGGTTTGGGCTGTGATTTATTTTACCAGCAGCATTTTTTTTGAGTCAATATAAATATCTTTTCCTCTGTCAAAAGTTATTGTATAAAAATATACTCCGCTTGATAAATTTGCTCCGTTGAAGCTAACCTCATAACTGCCTTCATTTTTCCTTTCATCAGCAAGAACTGAAATCTTTTTACCCAGTGAATTATAAACTTCAATTTTAACATGGGCGGCTTGATACAATTCATATTTTATTTTTGTTGAAGGATTAAATGGATTAGGGTAGTTCTGATATAATTGATAAAGCTTTGGAATATTTAATTCTGTAGCGTTAATGCCTACATAGGTGACTGGACCGCCGCCGTCTGTGGTATGAACAATTCCTGCTCCTCCAGCCCAAGCAATATTCGTGTCAATTGCTTTTGTATAAAAATTGTTAAAAGCAGGGGAATTTTGGCGACCCCATGTTACTCCGCCATTACTTGTTTTAATTATAGTATTAAAATTATTTCCGGCCCAACCTATAGAATCATTTGCAAATGATAAATAAACCCCTCCATCATTGGACTGCATCCAATTATTACCCCCATTAGTTGTTCTAAAACTTACTCCGCCAGACACTATTCCTGTGTTTCGATTAAAAAAATAAACATCCTTCATTTGAGTAGGAAAAGTATATTGTACGTCCCAATTCACTCCGCCGTTTATAGTGTGAAATAGTTGTCCGTTTGGATTTTGATTGACAGCCCAACCCGTATCTTTATTTAGGAAAAACATTCTTGTAGGTCTATGAGTATCATCCATTTGCCTTACCCAATTACTTCCGCCGTTTGTTGTCTTGAATATTCCGCCCCCAATTGATGAACTGCTGCACACCCATCCTGTATCTTTATTCGCAAACTTTACATCCTGAAAGCTGTTTACTCCGCTTCCAAAAGGATTTATTGTTACCCAATCTTCTCCTTGGTTAGTTGTTTTAAAGACCAAACCATTTCCGTTACCACCACAGGCATAACCTACAGTGGGTGTTATAAATTGAATTGCAAAAAAACTATAAAGACCGCGATTTTTTATTTGCCAATTAGCTCCTCCGTTTGTTGTTTTTAATATATAGGCAGAATCTGTCCAGTCAGTTATGAGAAATCCCGTCAAACTATCTGTAAAAGATATTCCTGTTATTGGGTTTGTTACGGGTATAGGTACCTGATACCATCCCGGCGGATTATGACTTTGAAATGTTGCGGCAAGGAATAATAGTATTATCGAAAAGAGTGTTAATTTTTTCATAGTTTATAAAATCTCACTTAAAACTTATTTCTATACACGATAAAAATAAAGGCAGATATTGCGTTACAAAATTTATGCCGGTAAAATAAATTTTTCCCTACTAATAGGTTGAAAAATATTTTTCTACCTGCTAATAAGTTTATTTCATTTTGTGTTTGTGCGATTGGTATTATATTGAGAGCGGGTAATTTGTAATACATGTTCCCCTCTCCTTACGAAGCTCTCAATTATCAAGTCCCGCTTTAGCGGGAGAGAGGGGTTAGGTGTGAGGTTTAAATGATACCGCCCCCTCAGTCCCCCTCCTTCTAAAGGAGGGGGAGGCTTGGCACAAAATGTGACATTAATGTGACATTGAGCTTTTGATCGCTAATAAAGAGACTAAATGAGAAGGTTCCATATCTAACTAAGACACGATTACCCCCTCCTTAATAAGGAGGGGGACAGGGGGTGGTTAACAAAATGTGACAATAATGTAACTTTGTAATTCATAACTCATAATTCATAACTCTAAAGAATCCGTCAAAAATCCGTCACTGGGTATGCCCCCTCCTTTTTCTAAGGAGGGGGAAGGGGTGGTTAACAAAATGTGACAATAATGTAACAATAACTATGATTGGATTCCCGCCTTCGCGGGAATGACAACTTGGGTGAGTAAATGTAGTAGTGAAATGTACTTTATACATTCTACTTGCTACTAAGTACTAAACCAAAATTTTTAAATGGATTTTAAAACTGAACAGAGGTAATTTAATAGAAGTAGTTTATAACAACTTAAAAACGTGAAATGAGTATAACGGCAATTGTTGTATCTTTTATTCTATCGACTGTAATATTATTTATATCTATGGTGCCGATGTTTATAAAAGAGAAAAAGAAGCACTGATAGAATTAAACCTTCTCGGCTCTGTATTCCTGAATTTTTTCGTATGCGCGTGAAAGGCTATCCGATAGCTTCTCTATATCGATTGGTTTAAGTATCACATCATTCATACCGACCTCAAAACACTTATTGTATTCTTCTTCAAGGGCTGAAGCAGTCAAAGCAACAATGTATAAATTTCTGTTATCGAACTCATCATCAGGCAATGCTCGTATGGCAAGCGTTGTTTCAAGTCCGTCCATCACAGGCATCTGAACGTCAGTAATTATAAGGTCGTATTTTGTTTCAACAATTTTATCAAGCACCTGCTGGCCGTTTGAAACTATTTCAGCTTTGTATCCGAAACGTTCAAGCACCTTTGCAATGAGCTTCTGATTGATAAGGTTATCTTCTGCGAGCAATATTTTCAGCGGATGTTTTTCGCTGAAGACGTAATCCATCTTCTGGTAGCCGTTAGTCTTCTTTTCGGCTGCTTCATGTGTTTTTACATCGGTAGCTTTTGCATTAATATTAAAATAGAATACAGAGCCTTTACCGACAATACTTTCAACCCAGATATTTCCTTCCATCAGTTCGCAGAGGCGCTTACAGATAACAAGTCCGAGCCCTGTGCCCCCGAACTTTCTGGTATTGGATGAATCAACCTGGCTGAATGGTTTGAACAGCTTATTAATTTTATCGGGAGGAATACCTATACCCGAATCGATAACGCAAAATTTCAGCTGCCATTTTTTATCATCGAATAAAAAATCAGCATCAACTTTTATAATTACTTCGCCTCTGTTGGTAAACTTAATAGAGTTACCTACGAGGTTCATTAAAATCTGTCTTATTCTTACTTCATCACTTGAAACAATTTCAGGTGTATTTTTTCCGAACACTCTTAAAAGCTTAATGCCTTTTTCAGAGGCGCGTATGCTCAATGTGCTTATTACATCATCAACACATTTTATTAAATTGAACGGCTTATCTTCAAGCTCGAACTTGCCGGATTCAATTTTACTGAAATCAAGAATGTCATTTATAATATTAAGAAGATTGTTTCCACTGAGGCGGATAGTCTTCATATAGTCAGCCTGTTCTTTATCAAGTTTGCTTCCAAGGAGTAATTCAGTAAAGCCGATAATTGCATTCATCGGAGTTCTGATTTCATGTGACATCATTGCAAGGAATTCACTCTTAGTCCTGTTTGCTTTTTCAGCGGCGACTTTAGAATCAATTAACTCTTTATCCTGTTTTCTTCTTGTGGTAATATCTCTTATAATTCCGCTGATTGCAATAATTTTACCTTCATCGTTTTTGATAAGAGAGGCAGTCATGTATATAGGGAAAATGGAACCGTCTTTTTTTCTTTCGAATTTTTCACCGACCCATCCGCCCTGCTCTGTAAGAGATTTGAAGATTACTTCAGATACTTCTGTTTCATCTCCATTTAAAACGGAAATGTGTTTGTTTACAAGCTCATCTATTCCGTACTGATAAAGATTCGAAGCGGTTTCATTATAATATAATATATGCCCTGATATATCGCAGATGATAACAGCATCAAGTGAGTTCTTAATACAGTGAGAGAAAAGCTTTAAACTTTCCTGAGTTTCTTTTCTTACTTTTACTTCGTCCTCAATTTTTTTCTTCTGTATAAAGAAGCCCTCTATAAGCTTTGCAATTTCACTGAACTCAGAGTGCTGCAGCTTTATAGGCTGAAGCTGTGTAACATCTTCAGTGATAAGACTTTTTGAAACGGCATTAAGCGGTCTTGTAACCCAGCCGTATAAAGAAAGAAGAAGTATAATAATAAGTATGATGGAAAATACAACGTAGAGTATAAAATAAAATGTAGATGTTTTTAAAAGCTCTTTCGCTACAGGCGAATCAACTGTTATCTGTACTTTTGCAATCGGTTTGTTTTCATAGTCTCTGATGATTTTAAAAACTTTGATAACGCCGTTATCAAGCTTCTGTACTGATTCAACTGTATCTTCTCCGGCAATCTCTGCTAATGATGTTCTGTTACCGGTAAGGTCGGTAAGGCCGTTCATGTAATCGGTATCCCAAAGTTTTCCTAAAAGGAAATAACCTTCGGCAGGAGTCTTACGCGCGTTATCTCCTGTCTTATGAATCGATGCAGCTTTTACTTCCATTAAGCCTTTTGTAGTATTTACAAAAAAGCTTGGAGTGTTTGAGTATCTGAAAATATCTTTTAGTTTTTCTTTGGCAAGCGGAAACTCTTTATAAGGTCCGTCTATAGAACTGTTTGAATAAATTAAATCGAGATTTAAATCGTATACGTATGCTGCAGAATAATTATAAGTTTTACCCAGAAGGAAATCGATGTTCTCTTTTGCAAATTCCCTGTCGCGTGTTTTCAGGAATTGCTGCATCTCAGACCAGACGCTCATATTATAATCGGCAACGTTCTCCATAGCTTTACTATTAAGAGAAACGACCTTGTCATAATATTCAGCCCCTTCTTTTGTGATATCGCCGTAGATTCTATCAACTTTCTGTTTTTCAAGAATGTTTAACATAAATAGTCCCGCAATAAATAGCGCAACTACCACTGTTAATAGAACTACAACTCTGTTTCTTATACTACCGGTCATTTTTATCCTGCTTGGTATGTAAAATAGTTTAAATAATAATAAGATTAAAGAAAAAAAGTAGTCATACGACTATGTTTTTTTCCGCAAAATAAGATGAAAAAATTAAAATAATTGTTAAATTTTCTAAATTGAATATAAAACTTGAAAAGGGTAATTTGAATAAATTTTGATAAAATGATGAATAAGAATTTATTATTTACAGCGATATTTTTTTCGTTGCTGATTATTGCAGGCTGTAATAAAAAGGAAGAACAGCCGCAGACATTTATTCCCCCGCCGCAGGAAACATCTTCCGATAAAGAAAAAGAGCTGAAGGAAAAAGAAGAATTTCTTAGGCTGAAAGAAGAAGAATTAAAAAAACAAGGTCTGCAGGATACGGTTAAAAAAGAAATTAAAAAAGATTCTATATCGGCAACCACAAAAGATACTTCCAAAACAAAAACTCAGATAAAGAAAGAAGAACAGAAGAAAAAGTTCACTGAAAAAGAAAAAGAGCTTAATAAAAAATTCAGTGACCCTAAGGCTTCAGTAAAAGATTATCTTGAATTCATAAAGCGAGGTGTATCTGAAGAAGGAAGCTTCGACGGAAATATGAAGAAAGCAAATGAAGTCTGGGATGGCAGCTCTCTGGATAAATTCAAAGCTAACTATAAGAATACAAAAAAGTTTGTAATGCTTACCGAGCCTGAACTAGTTTCGCAAAAAGGTTCAACAGCAGTTGTGAAAGTAAAAGTTAAGAAAACGGATAAAGTAAAAAGCAAAGAAGTTGAATCGGATTTGACTGTTACCTATAATCTTGTTGCTGATGCAAACGGAAAGTGGAAAATAAAAAGTAATACAGTAAAAAAGAATTAATATCTCCAATCAAAAATTAAAAAAATTATACTATACAAATGAGCGTATTAGTCAATAAAAAAACCAAAGTAGTAGTACAGGGAATTACAGGCGGTGAAGGAACGTTTCACTGCTCACAAATGCTTGCATACGGAACAAACGTAGTCGCAGGTGTAACACCAAATAAGGGCGGCACAGAATACTCAGGCAAGGGTGAAGATATGTTCACAAGACCTGTTCCCGTTTTCAATACAGTAGCAGATGCAGTAAAAGGTACCGGCGCAGATGCATCGGTAATTTTTGTTCCTGCCCCTTTCGCAGCTGATGCAATCATCGAAGCAGCTGATGCAGGCATTCATGTAATCGTTTGTATCACTGAAGGTATTCCTACTAAGGATATGATTAAGGCTTATGATTTTGTACAGAAGAAAAATAATGCTGCCGGCAATGTAAGATTTATCGGACCAAACTGCCCCGGAATTATTACTCCCGGTGAATGTAAGATAGGTATAATGCCGGGCTTCATTCATAAAAAAGGAAGAGTCGGAGTTATTTCAAGAAGCGGTACATTAACATACGAAGCCGTATTCCAGTTAACTTCGTTAGGCTTAGGACAGTCAACTTGTATTGGTATCGGCGGCGACCCTGTAATCGGAACAAGATTTATAGATGCAATTAAATTATTCAATGAAGATAAAGATACGGATGCAATTATTATGATTGGTGAGATCGGCGGAAGCGCTGAAGAAGAAGCTGCTTACTATATTAAGAAAAATGTTAAGAAGCCTGTTATCGGATTTATCGCAGGAAGAACTGCTCCTCCCGGAAGAAGAATGGGACATGCAGGCGCAATCATCGCAGGCGGCAAAGGAACAGCAGAAGAGAAATTAAAAGTAATGAAGTCATGCGGAATTTTAACGGTTGAATCCCCTGCTGATATGGGTATTACAGTAAAGAAAGCTTTAGATAAATTATCAAAGAAAAACTCGACAGCGAAGCCTGCTGTTAAAAAATCTCCGGCAAAGAAAACAACTCCGGTAAAAAAAGCAGCACCTGTTAAAAAAAGTGCGGCAAAAGTAACAAAGAAAGCTGCTCCAAAACCTGTAAAGAAAGCAGTAGTAAAAAAAACTGCGCCGGTTAAAAAGAAAACTGCTCCAAAAGGAAAGAAAAAGTAATTAATAATTAATCCACTAAATCTCTAAAGTACAAAATTCCACTAAAATTTTTCGTGTGATTTTGTGTTGTTAGTGTTTTTGTGGCAAAGAAGGAATGACGACAATAAAAATAAATAACGCTAAGTTCTATGCCTACCACGGAGTTTTGGATTACGAAAAGCAATACGGCAACTTATTTGAAGTAGACATAGAAATGCAATGCGATTTATCGGAGTTGCAAAATTCAGATGACTTGCATAAAACGGTAAACTACCTTGAAGTTTATAACAGAGTAAAAGAATTGTTTCATAAAGATAAATTTCATCTTATTGAAACAATGAACCAGCATATATGTGATATGGTTCTTGAAGAATTTAAACTTGTAAGAGAAGTAACCGTAAAGATACGAAAGCCGAATGCACCGTTAGGCATTATAGATTCAGTTGAAATAGTTAATACAAAATCCGTTTAGTTTAATTCATGGCGAAAGTTTTTCTCGGTCTCGGTTCTAATATTGGCGATAGAAAAAAATATCTTGAAGAGGCAATTCAGGAAATAAAAAATATTCCGGGCACAAAAGTTCTAAAGCTTTCCTCTGTTTATGAAACGGAGCCATGGGGATTTTCAGAGCAGGAGGAATATTTAAATGCAGTCATTGAAATAGAAACTGAACAGGCTTACGAAAAATTACT
>JBHEKU010000090.1:0-2889 GCA_041859205.1 Ignavibacteria bacterium
ATGTTCACTTACGGATTCGGTTCAATGGCTTTTTTAATGATGTTTCTTCCTTTTATAAATTCTTTATTTAAACCTTTATTAGTGGTGGCGGGAACAAAATTATATCTTGAGAAAATAAACTATAATGAGTTTCTAAAGAAATGAGTGAAAATACTTTTTATGAGCTGACGCCTTTACAAGTTTTAAACGGGTATATTAACGGTATTTTCCCTATGGGAAACAAAGACGGGAGTATTAACTGGTTTGAAGCAAATCCCAGAGCAATTTTACCGTTAGATAAGCCGATAAATATAAACCGTTCTTTGAAACAAGTAATTGCTAAGAAGACATTCGATGTAAGAATAAATGAAAATTTTTCGAAAGTAATACATGAATGCGCTAACAGAGATGCAACCTGGATAAATAAATTAATAATCGATGCTTACACTCAGCTCAATGTAATGGGATATGCTCATAGCGTTGAATCTTACTTTGAAAATGAACTTGTCGGTGGATTATACGGTGTTGCAATAAATGGTGTGTTTTTCGGTGAGTCGATGTTCTTTAAAAAATCATATGCATCAAAAGTTGCAGTTGTAAAGATGTATGAGATAATTACAAAGAATAATTTTTTATTGCTTGATATTCAAATGATGACAGATGTTTTTGAATCTTTCGGCGCTGTGCAAATTACAAAAAATAAATATCTAAAAAAATTAGACGAAGCATTGCTTGTAAAATGCAGCTTCAAATTATAAAAGTTTTTATCTAAACAAAATGAATTATCCTCAAGTAGATTTACAGGTTGCAAAAGGACTCGGATTAACAGAAGAAGAGTACAATAAAATTTTAGAAATATTGGGGAGAACTCCAAGCTACACTGAGCTTGGGATTTTTTCTGTTATGTGGAGCGAACACTGCTCTTATAAAAATTCTATACTCCAATTGAAAACTTTACCGCGCAGCGGAGGAAGATTGCTTGTCGGAGCAGGAGAAGAAAACGCAGGACTAGTTGATATAGGCGACGGACTTGCAGTAGCATTTAAAATTGAATCACATAATCATCCGTCAGCAGTCGAACCACACCAGGGAGCAGCTACAGGAGTCGGCGGAATACTTAGAGATATTTTTACAATGGGCGCAAGACCAATTGCTGCATTGAATTCACTTCGATTCGGTAAAATAAATTCAGATGATAAAAATATTAATGACCGTTCAAAGTTTTTATTTTCTAATGTTGTAGGCGGTATAGCACATTACGGAAATTGTTTCGGAGTACCTACAGTATCCGGTGAAGTTTATTTTGAAGAATGTTATCAGGATAATCCGTTAGTAAACGCTATGGCAGTTGGAATTGTAAAACATAATCAGACTGCAACTGCAATGGCAAGCGGAATCGGCAATCCTGTTTTCATTGTCGGCTCATCAACAGGCAAGGACGGAATTCATGGAGCAACATTTGCATCGGAAGAAATATCAGAAGAATCAGAATCAAAAAGACCAAACGTTCAGGTCGGTGACCCGTTCACAGAAAAACTTTTGCTCGAAGCAACACTTGAGTTAATTCAATCGGAAGCCGTAGCAGGAATTCAGGATATGGGCGCAGCAGGAATAACATGCTCAACAAGTGAAATGAGCGCAAAGGGAAATTGCGGAATGAAAATAAATCTGGACTTAGTTCCATTGAGAGATTCAGATATGAGCGGATATGAAATTATGCTTTCTGAATCACAAGAAAGAATGTTAGTAGTAGTTCACAAAGGACAGGAAGAAACTGCAAAGAGAATTTTTGATAAATGGGACTTGAACTGCGTTGCCATAGGAGAAATTATAGAAGAACCGAATGTAAAAATTTATCATAAAGGAAAACTCGAAGCAGATGTTCCCGCAGAACCATTAGTTCTCGGCGGAGGCGCTCCTGTATATGTTCGGGAAACAAAAGAACCTGAATATTTTAAAGAGACAAGAAATTTTGATTTTAATTCTCTTCCTGAGCCGAAAGATTACAATGACGTTTTATTGAAATTACTATCATCACCTAATATTACAAATAAAAACTGGGTTTATACTCAGTATGATACACAGGTAAGAACTAACACGATGCTATTACCCGGAGGCGACGCTTCTGTCATACGAATTAAGGAAACGAAAAAAGCACTTGCAATGAAAGTTGACTGCAACGGAAGATATGTTTATTTGAATCCCTATAAAGGTGGAATGATTGCAGTATGCGAATCTGCGCGTAATGTTGCGTGCACGGGTGCAACTCCGCTTGCAATTACAAACTGTCTTAACTTCGGCAATCCGTACAATCCCGAAGTTTATTATCAGTTCACTGAAGCAATCCGCGGAATGGGTGATGCCTGCAAGCTGCTTGAAACCCCGGTAACAGGCGGCAATGTAAGCTTTTACAATCAGTCGAAAGATTATGCCGTCTTCCCTACTCCTTCAATCGGTATGATTGGTTTACTTGAAGATTATGAAAAAATGGTAACAAGTTATTTTAAAGATGAAGGAGATATGATTATCCTGCTTGGAAATAATTCAAACAACGGAATTGACGGAAGCGAGTACTTAAACACAATTCATAATTTAATTAAAGGTGATGCGCCTGAAATTAATTTAAATGAAGAGAAAAAATTAATTGATACACTTATAAAGGCAGCGGATAAGAAATTATTAAAATCAGCTCATGATATATCAGACGGAGGACTTGCCGTAGCTTTGGCTGAATGCTGTATAATGGATAGAAATATTCGAATGGGATGCAAGATAAATTTTGACTACAATTCAAGAAAAGATTTCGCTTTATTCAATGAGTCGCAAGGAAGAGCTATTGTCTCGATTGAGAAAAATAATTTAGACAGTTTAAGTTCACTTTGTAAAAAACACAAATTAGATTATATTGTA
>JBHEKU010000159.1:0-3646 GCA_041859205.1 Ignavibacteria bacterium
ACATATTCTTGTGGTATACTATTTTTGTAAAAGCAATTTGGTTAAAATTTATATCTGTAAATAAATTGTTATTCAACTTATATTGAAATCCAAAAGCCCTTAATTTTATTAACTAAAAACTGGGCATAAAAGTGGGCATATATTCTGACTTTTTCAGGGAAATTTCAAAGTTTAAAGAAAACTTTTTTTCAGCGATAAATAAAATAAAAATAGTTACTTATCGTTCACTTAAAGTTATTACTGACGTCATCAATGTTGGTGATTTTCAGCCTGAAAAGCCGTGTGTCGCCGGTTCAATTCCGGCCCTGTCCACTTCAAAGCCCGTTAATAGCGGGCTTTTTTGTTTTGGAGTAATCCCGATGTTTCACCGGTTCAATGGAGTTTATCCAGCTTGAGCAGGAGCCGTTCCACATTAAAGCCCGTTAACAGCGGGCTTTTTTATTTATACCGAATAATTGAATTTATTTAGCTTAATACACTAAGTACTTTTCCTTAAGGCTTGGAAATAACTATGCACAATTATGAAAAAGCCAATTTTAGTTATTCTTACACTTCTGCTATTTTCCATTTCAACTCAGGCTCAAAGCCAAAAATCATACATTAATAATAAAGAAAAAATTGATAAATCCTTTTTAGAAAAAGGCGAAGTCTATTTTAAATTTCTTTGTTCATCTAAAGATGAAGTTAATAAAATCACAGAGCTTATTTCCATAGATAATGTAAAAGATATTATTATTGGTTACGAAGTAAAAGCATTTGCCAATGAAAAAGAGTTCAATGAATTCTTAAAGCTTAACATTGAGTTCGAACTGCTTCCACTTCCGTGCGAATCCATAAAAGAGCCTTTGAAGATAACAGATAATTTGCAATCAATATCTGCATGGGATTCATACCCGACTTACGATGCCTATATAACATTGATGAATAACTTTGCATTGGCTCACCCTGATATTTGCAAAATCGTAAACATCGGAACAACGGTTCAGGGAAGACAGTTATTATTTGCTGTTATTTCTGACAGTGTCAACTCACGAAAACCCAAGCCAAGATTTATGTACACTTCATCAATACATGGCGATGAAGTGACGGGTTATATCTTAATGCTGCGATTTATAGATACATTGCTCAGCAGTTATAGCGCAAACAACAGGCTCACTAATTTGGTAAAGAACTGCGAGATATGGATATGCCCCCTTGCAAATCCCGACGGCACTTACAAAGGCGGCAATAATACAGTCAACGGAGCAGTGCGATTCAATGCAAACAATATCGACTTAAACAGAAACTATCCCGATGCAGCAGCGGGTCCGCACCCCGATGGAAATGCTTACCAGCCTGAGACAATTGCATTTATGAATATTGCCAACACATACAATTTTACCATGGGAGCAAATTTCCATGGAGGCGAAGAAGTTTTTAATTATCCATGGGATACCTGGGCACGCCTTCATCCCGATGATGACTGGAGCATTAAAGTCGGCAAACGGTACGTTGATACAGTACATGCAAACAGTACAGGCGGATACATGACGGCAATATTAGGTTACCCAAGTTATCCCGGCTTAGTAAACGGTTATGCATGGTACAGAATAACCGGCGGAAGACAGGACTGGATGAACTATTATAAAGGCTGCCGCGAAGTTACAATAGAAATATCGGATGTAAAACTATTACCTGCCTCTCAGCTCCCTTCCAGATGGAACTACAATTTTAAATCGTTTATAAATTATACAGGTGAAGCGCTGTATGGTATCAGAGGAATGATAAAAGACTCTATTACTAATCTTCCTCTCAAAGCAAAAGTATCTGTGCTTGGTAAAGAGGTAACAGACAGTACCTGGATATTTTCCGATTCAATCTGCGGAGATTATCACAGGCTGATTGCAGCAGGGACTTATACATTAACTTTTTCATCGGCAAATCATTATTCTAAAACGATTACAGGAGTGAGAGTGCAGTATGATTCAACCTCTATCCTCGATGTAATCCTTAGGCCGAATACAATCAATATTTCAAGCTCAATTACTACAGCTTATTCGTTTGAGTTAAAGCAGAACTACCCAAATCCTTTTAATCCTTCAACTGTAATTAAATATTTTATTCCTATAAAGAACTTTGTAACGCTGAAGATTTACGATTCCAAAGGAATGGAAGTAATTACTTTAATTAGTGAAAATAGAAACGTCGGAGAATATGAAATTCAATTTGCTAATAAAAATCTCAGTAGTGGAATTTATTATTATAAATTAACTGCCGGAGATTTTTCAGAGACTAAAAAAATGATTTTACTGAAATAATATTTTTAATGTTAAGTTTATAATTAAAGCCTGTCACAAGCAGGCTTTTTTATTGCAAGATAAAACTCCTTCTGAATTTTTACTTTCCTGCAATTAAGGTAAATTGAGCCATGCAAAAATACGTATGCGCTATAGGCGGAATAAATTTAGATATTAAAGGTATATCTGATTCCGATGCCAAAGCAGATTCAAACTTAGGTAAAGTTCATTTCACTCCCGGAGGAGTTGCGCGGAATATATCTGAAAATCTTGCAAAGCTTAATGTCCCTGTCTATCTTTTCGGCTGCATAGGTGAAGATGCAAACGGAAATCTAATAGAAGATAAAACAAAACTTGCCGGAGTAAATACTGAGCATGTTTTTAAAAATTCCGATGTAAAAACTTCAGTCTATCTGTCAGTCTCGAATAACAAAGGTGAACTAATAACAGCCGTTAATGATATGACAGACACTGTAAAATTTATCACAGTCGAATACCTTGAAAGCAAATATGAAATCATAAAGAACAGCAAAGTTATTTTTGCAGATACAAATCTTGAAAGCAAAGCTCTTCAGTATATCTTAACGATTGCCAATGAAAATAATATTCCTCTTTATATCGATACAGTCTCAATTGAAAAATCAAATAAGGTAAAAGATTTAACAGGCACAATTAATTACCTCTCACCGAATCTTAATGAGTTTGGAAATCTCTTCGGTGAATTTAATATAGATAGAATTAATTTTAAAATTGAAAATCCCGAATATCAAAAATATAATTCAATCATTCTAAAACGCGGAGAGAAGGGAATCGTTTTGATAAATGTAAAGAACAGGAAAATAAAAATATTTAATGCTATACAGATGGAAGCAGTAGAACCGAATGGAGCAGGCGATGCTTTCAACGCCGGATTTATATACGGACTTATGAACAGCTATGAAGAATATGATTCTGTTTATCTCGGCATATGCGCAGCATATTACACACTTAAATCAATCCATTCAGTATCAGAAAAATTAACAGAAGAAAATTTAATACAATTATTTAACAGGAAAACATCCAATGAGTTCTAAAAAAAGTTTTAACAAATTTCTACAGATATCAGATGAAGTACAAACTGCTTTGAATGATAACAAGCCTATTGTTGCTCTTGAGTCAACAATCATTTCTCACGGAATGCCATATCCTCAGAATTACGAAACTGCTAAGCAGGTTGAAAATACTGTCAGAGAAAACGGCGCAGTGCCTGCAACAATTGCAATACTCAACGGCATTATAAAAATCGGACTTGGCGAAGATGACCTGCAAATCCTTTCAAACAGCGGTGACATTTTAAAAGCATCGCGCAGAGATATTCCTGTTATCGTCTC
>JBHEKU010000157.1:0-3563 GCA_041859205.1 Ignavibacteria bacterium
CATAATTATTATCAATCTACACTGGGGGGATGAATACATTGATATTCCGTCTGGAGACCAGATTAGGTTAGCTCATAAATTTATTGATAATGGTGTTAACATTATAATAGGTCATCATCCTCATGTATATCAGATAATAGAAAAATACCGAAATGGGTATATATTCTACAGTTTGGGCAATTTTTTATTCGATTTCTTATTTTCTTCCGGAACAAGAACAGGATTAGCTGTGAAATTCTTCATCGACCCAAGCAAGAACATTAGTTACGAACTCTATGAAGTTTCGCTAAATGAAAGCGGTAAAATATCTATTCGACAATCTAGCCTATTTTCGAATCGGATTATTTCCTATTCATCGAAGATGATAGATTTTGCAAGAAAATCCACAAGAGAGTACGATATTTATTATAGCAAAAACCTTAAGCAAAACCAGTTTTATGCACGATTAAAGATGAAATTGCACATTATTAAATTGATGTTTCAACCTAACAAGACGAAGCATGTCTTAATAAATGTTTTTAGGAGAGTTTTCAAAAGTGATAGTCTTTAGTTCAAGCATGCGAAATCGGAATATTATTTTTATAGTAGTCGGGAGATTGGGTCCGTCACTCACCATTTCAAAAATTTTACCAATACAATCTCTGGGTTATTTTGATAAAATTTATGTGTTTCATGAATATTATAATGAACCTTTAGAAGGAGTAACCTTTATAACAAATAAAAAGATCAGAAGCATCCGACCACTTTTACTAGGCAACATTATCCGCCATATCATAGAACCACTGCAACTGATTTATTTTTCACTAATTTTGAGACCAAGTGTTATTAACGGCTACCAATTGGTTCCCAAAGGCATAAATTCCTTCTTTGCAAGTAAATTGTCTCGGGCTAAGGTAATTGTTTCAAGTATTGGAGGGATACCAGAAATCCAAACATATTTTCGGAGTAAATTTTTTTGGGAAAGAGTAAATTTGTTTATTCTTAAGCATGCTGATTGTGTGACAACCAAGGGTACCGTAGTGACTAATTACTTGGTTAGTCGAGGGGTTTCAGAAGAAAAACTAATTGTTTATAACGGGTCAATTGATTTCGGCAAATTTAAACCGGATTATAAGGTTCTGCGAGAGATCGATCTTATATTCGTCGGGAGTTTGACTGAATTAAAAGGTCCTAATCGGGTACTTGAAATAGTAAAACTTTTAGAATCAGAAGGAATTTATGTGACTATTTGTTTCTTAGGTTCTGGGCCTCTTTTAAATGACCTTAAGTCACAAGTTATAAAGAAAGACCTTAAGTCACAAGTAATTTTTGAAGGACAAGTGAACAATACTTATGATTTTTATAAAAAATCAAAAATCTTCATACTCCCTTCTCTTTCTGAAGGGTTGTCTACTGCTATGCTAGAGGCGATGGCTTGTGGCTGTGTTCCAATTGTTTCTGATGTTGGGAACACTAGAGAAGCAGCTTTCGATAATATTAATTCAAAGGTGATTAATGACCCTTTCAATATAGATGGTTTTGTGAATGCAACCGCAGAGTTACTCACAAATGAAGCGCAGCGCCTGCAACTCGCCAACAATGCTTTCAACTTGGTAACTCAAAACTACTCGGTGGATGCTCAATCAAAAATATTTTATGAGGTATTAGTAAAAAGTGGAATCTCCAAGAGGTTTGAAAATGCATAGACTGATTCACAAATTCCGTTCAGTTCTCCTGAAATCTGCCGTAATTCCGCTTGCTGACTCCTTGATGAATACTAAAATTAAATATTCTTATGATCTTATTAGCGAATTACAAAAATATTCAAGCGAAGATATTGTATTGTGGCAATCTCAAAAACTTAGAAATTTGATTAAACATGCGTACGAAAATACGTTGTATTATCATGATTTGTTTACTAAACTTAAAATAATTCCTTCAGATATAAAATCCATTAAAGATCTCAAATTGCTGCCTCCATTGACGAAAAATGACATACGCTTAAATTATCAGGGATTATTAGCAAACAATTTAGATAATATACCCCATCAACATTCTTCAACAGGTGGGTCCTCAGGTGATCCACTCGTTTTTGTCTTAGATAATAATTCTTGGAGTTACTCAAACGGAAACATAATTTATAATTGGGAAAAACTTGGATATAAATACGGAGACAGATACATCGCTTTGGGAAGTACATCCTTATTTATCGATAAGAAGAAATCATTGAAACACGCAGTTTACTATCGATTAAAGAATAAAGTTGGCCTCAACGGGGTTAATATGTCGGATGAGGTGTGTGAAAATTACATAAATTTGATTAAGCGTGAAAAAATCAGATTCATATATGGCTATGCTTCTTCAATATATTTACTCGCAAAATATGTTCTGAAGAAAAATATAAAAATAAATCTAGAAACTTGTTTTCCAACTTCAGAAATTTGTACTGAACATTATAAAAATTCTATTTCTTCTGCCTTCAATTGTAAAGTTTTAGACTGTTATGGTGCACATGATGGTGGGATTACAGCTTTCGAACATAGACCAGGTAGATTTGAAGTTGGATACAACTCGATTATTAATTATGATGAACATTTAACTCTTCCTCAACCGATTTATCTCACCGATTTATTTAATTACGCTATGCCTATGATCAATTACGGCTTAGGTGATGAGGTGATAATAAGTCACTCTCCGAACGTTGAGAATGCCTTTAATGGGCAGGTAATCAATAAGGTTGTAGGACGGTCTTCTGAATTAATAGAATTTGATAATGGGAGTGTCTTGACTGGACCTGGGTTTACAATTTTGTTCAAAGATTTGCCCGTAGAATTTTATTCCATTCTGAAGAGTGGGGGTAATTCAATTATTTGTAAAATTACTCCGCTTGAAAGTTTTACGGATGTTCATGAAAAGATAATACTTGAGACTGTACGAAACCAAGTTGGAGACGATGTCAAGGTTCGTGTTGTTATTACTGATAAAATATTAACAGGGCAGAATGGGAAATTAGTATATTTCTCTAAATCACTTGGGGAATAGTCATATCGCATATTTCCGAAATGGATTTCAATGTTCCTTCTCGGCAAATCGATGATTATTCTTATTGATGCAACGGAATAATTTAAGGGAGATAATCGCTTCAAAAATCATGAATTTTTGGTAGGTGATAAACACTGAAATGTTATGAATATGTGAGTAGTGAACAAGAGAATTTATATTCGAAAAGTGAATTTGAATTGCAACTATTTTTAATGGCTAACATAGGGAGTATCCTCTTTGTAGGTATTTATGATTCGCCTGGTTCCTATTTATTTTCATCAACAATTTGATGATCATTTGTGAAAAAATGTTATTTCCAGTAAAAAGTTTTTTCATATGAGAATTCGTCAATACTGATTAAAAAAATATTGAGATAATGTGCCAAATCACCAGAGAAAACAAGCAAGTTGAAATCATTAGAATGCGAAGCCAGATACAAAGAAACTTTGATAGTAATTGATGAAATTTTTGGATTTGATAATCCAATTCAAAGTATCTTTGGAAAAGAGATGTTTAACTCACCCTTTAATTATGGAGAAGGG
>JBHEKU010000189.1:0-9791 GCA_041859205.1 Ignavibacteria bacterium
CTTCCTTCATTATCGTTAATCAACAGATAAATTAGGGGAAATAAAAGAATTATTCTAAAAATAGATAAAAAATTTGAAATATAAAATAATTCTTTTAGCATCTATCCACAAGTAAAATTAACATTTTTTTAAACAAAATGAATCTATAAATTTATTTACTTACTTATTGGTTAAACTTATAATATTTGATAATACCAATCAACTATTAACTGTTTTATTATTTTATACCAATCTAACTATCATTTTACAAAGATAAAAAGTATAAATTTTGAGTTAAATTTCTTTATACTCTTATTAAATTTAAGCAGTGGTTTTATTAAATATTATTTAATATGAGTAAATTAATCGGTTGTCAACAGTGTCATATTTTAAATGGGAATACTTAATTTTAGTTAAGCATTTTTCCTTTTATACTATTTGATTATTTTGTTTTCTTATGGAAAAATGTCTAAACTGCGGAACACCATTGCAAGGAAAATATTGTTATAATTGCGGACAGGAAAAAATATCCAAAAGAATGTCCGTAAAATCAATACTGCACGATTTTTTTCACAGCTCTTTTCATTGGGAATCTGCAATTCTTAACACAATAAATGAATTATTTTTTTCTCCCGGTAAATTTATTAACCGGTATATCGAAGGGAAAAGAAAGTCTTACGCAAAGCCGGTTACTTTTTTTATACTGATGCTTTCTGTTTACGTTATAATTTTTCATTTGTTGAGCGAAGATTATTTTAGTTATCTGAATCAGGCTTTAACAGGAAATAAATCAGATAAAATAATTTTTAAAAATGTAACTCCCTCTGAACTGCAGCACATGATTTCAAATAAGATGAATTATCTTATGTTCATCTTACCTCCTGCATTTGCTTTTTTCTTCAGGATATTTTTCAGAAAAACAAAAATAAATTTTGCAGAAGCGCTTGCCTTTTCTTTTTACGTTGTAGGTTTCGGTTTACTTATTTCTTCTATTTTTACTTTAACAGGATATATTGATATAAAAATATTAAATTTCAGGTTTTTCTTAACGTATGCTTATTACATTTATGCAATGGTGCAGTTCTCACAATCGAAATTATTTATAGGAATTTCTAAATCCATAATTTCATTATTATTGACTTATGCTTTTTTTATAATTACCGTAACAGCAATGATTATTGTGTATCTGTTTTTCATACGTTGATTTTAAATTAGTTTTTCCGGGTTTAACTTGTAAAATAAACTAAACAATTAGCTCAACATTTAATCTTCAATTTTAGTATTTTTACCAAACAAAAAAATGGATAGAATTTATTTCGATAACGCAGCAACTACTCCCGTTGCTCCTGAAGTATTTGAAGCAATGCTTCCCTATATACAGTTTCAATTCGGGAATGCATCTTCAGTGCATCATTTTGGTAAGGGAGTAAAAGTCATTCTGGAAGACACCCGCGACTTAGTTGCAGAATTCTTAAAATGCAAACCTAAGGAAATTTTATTCACTTCCGGCGGAACTGAGTCTGATAACTTTGCAATTAAAGGAACGACATTCCATTTTTTAAACTCAGGTAAGAACCATATTATTACTACATCTATAGAGCACTCTGCTTTAAACGAGAGTGTAAAATATCTTACTGAAAGATTCGGCACTGAAGTTACATTCATCAGACCTGAAAGAGACGGCTCAATTGACCCGCAAAAAGTATTAGCGGCAATTACTCCTAAGACGCATCTCATTACAATGATGCATGCCAACAATGAGCTTGGTGTAGTGAACGATATAAAAACCATAGCAGATAATACTAACCGGCACGAAATAGTTTTTCATGCTGATACAGTTCAATCAATCGGAAAGACACCATTTAATACAAAAGATTTTAATGTCAATATTGCCTGCATGAGCGGACATAAAATCTACGGTCCTAAAGGCATAGGAGTAATGTATATAAAAGACGGTACTCCGATAGATAAACTTATTCACGGCGGCAAGCAGGAACGTAATATGCGCGGTGGAACGGAAAATATTGCAGGAATTGTCGGCTTAAAAAAAGCTCTGGAAATTCTGATGGCTCGCATGGATGAAGATTTAATTCACTATAAAGAATTAAAAAATTATTTCAGAGCAAGACTTAATGAATTTTTCCCTGAAGGAGTTCTCATAAACGGCGATACACCTACCACACTTGATAACATTATAAATATTTCATTCGACCAAAATTATTACGATGTTGATTCTGAAACTCTACTAATAAATCTTGATTTAAAAGGAACAGCATGTTCAAGCGGTTCAGCTTGTACATCGGGTTCTCCTCAGCCGTCAAGAATTTTAATGGAGCTTGGTCTTGATGCGCAAACAGCATTATGCTCCGTAAGAGTTTCCTTCGGAAGAGACAATACAACTGCTGAGATAGATAAATTTTTTGAGATAGTAAAGAATATAGCGAAGAAGAGAAGCGTTAATTAATTCACCTTCTTAGATTCGATTTCTTCCTCAGTAAAAGGCTGGCGCTTTTTTGTTTTTTTGAACTGATTAAAAACTCCCCTGAAAATTCCTGTACTCAAATAGAATAAACAGAACAGGAATAAACCTTCACCTTTTGTAACAATACATATTATAACACCCAGGAAAAGGAAAATAAACTTCACAGGATATTTTTTTATTGTTGCAGGTGAAATCTTAGGAATGGAATCATACCTGAATTTGCTTACCATTAAAATCGGTAACAATACTGCAAGACCGATTATGAACTTCTCGCTTAAAGCAAATCCGAATAATTTATTATGATAGAAATAAACGTATGAGCAGATTGTCATTGCAGCCATCGGAACGGGAACACCGCTGAAATAATCTTTATCAAATCCGACTAACTGTACATTAAATCTGGCTAATCTTATTGCTGCAAATAATAGAATAAGAGAAGCTGCGAATACACCTATATCACCGTGGTCCTTAAAGTAAATATTATAGATCATGAATGACGGCGCTGCTCCGAATGAAACAACATCGGAGAGTGAATCAAGCTCAACACCAAACTTGCTTGCAGATTTTGTAAGCCTTGCTGCCAGGCCGTCAACAGCATCGAACAACGCAGCATATACAATAAAAAGAATTGCCTTGTCGTAGTTTCCCTGGGCAGAGCTTATGATGGACATAAAACCGCAGAAGGCATTTAGAATTGTGAACAAACTCGGTATGAAATTGCGCGGAATGTTAATCATTCAATCTCATCTTTAATACACTAACAAACATATTTGATATATTGTTTTCCATTACTTATTAACAGCCACTACAGATTCGCCGCCTTTTACAATATCGTTTATTTTTACTTTTATCTCAGTATCAGGTTTTAATAATATATCAACACGTGAACCGAATTTAATCATCCCAAATCTTTCACCTGCTTTTACTACAGAACCCTCATCTAAATCACATACAATTCTTCTTGCAACAAATCCTGCAATTTGTTTGAAAAGAACTTTTCTACCCATTCTATCTTCAATACCGATTTCAGTTCTTTCGTTTCTATCGGATGATTTGTGGTCGAATGCAACTATGTATTCACCTTCGATATACTTATAATATTTTACAATTCCGTTAGTTGGATTTCTGTTTACATGCACATTAAGCGGTGAAAGAAATATGCTGATTTGTTTAAGCGGTTCACCTTTAGCGTACAGGTTATCTTCTTTGTTAATGATATCTTCGACAATAACAATCTTGCCGTCGCCGGGCGCGAGTATCATGCTGTCGTCATAACCCTCAGGTATGCTTCTTTCAGGATCTCTGAAAAAATAAAAAGTAAATGACATGAGGAAAATTACAAGAAGAAGCAAAATAACTTTTACTATAAAAACAGGAATGAATAGTGAAGCAATAAAAATTAGCGAGCAGATGATAACCATTTTAAGAACAACGTCTCTGCCGTAGTATGTGATTTTAAACAAACTTTAAATTTTAATTATTGGAAATTGAAACTCTTTTATTTATTTCTTCATAGGCTTCTTCTACTTTACCCATATCAAATCTGAATCTGTCCTTATCCATTTTTTCACCGGAATGAATATCCCACAGGCGGCAGGTATCGGGAGAAATTTCATCAGCAAGAATTACTTCACCGCTCTCATCTCTGCCAAACTCCAGTTTGAAATCCACTAAGTCTATTCCCCTGTCATACCAGAACTTTCTCATAAGTTCATTTATATGCAATGCCATCGAATGTATCTTATCCATTTCATCATGAGTAGCAAGCTCAAGCAAATGAATATGCTCCAAAGAAAATAGCGGGTCCCCTAAAGCATCATCCTTCAGATAATATTCTACCAATGGAAATTTCAGTTCTTCACCTTCCGTAAAACCGAACTTTTTTACAAGGCTTCCTGCGGCAATATTTCTTATTACAACTTCAACCGGAATGATATGCACACGCTTCACCAGCATTTCATTTTCACTCAGCTTCTTTACAAAGTGCGTTTGCACTCCGTGAGAAATCAGATACTCAAAAATGCCTGTAGAGATGGATGTGTTAAGCACTCCTTTGTTCTTTATCTGATCTTTTTTAAGCCCGTTAAAAGCAGTAGCATCATCCTTAAATTCCTGAACGACAAGTCCCTGCTCATCTGTTGACCAGATGCGCTTTGCTTTACCTTCGTATAATAATTCTTTTTTCATAATCTTTAACTTGCATACAAAATTAGGCAAATTTTAGGGATTATACTATGAACTATTTAATAATCGACTTAACACAAAAAGCCCCCGGTATTTCTGCCGGGAGCTTTTGAAAATCATTAACATTTCCAACTAGGCCGTTGGTAATGAGATTAAACTTTAACTATCTTTTATCCAAATCGTCTCTATCACGATTTATTCTTTTCTGTTCATTTCTGCTTTGCTCAATTCTCTCTTCATCAAGTCTGTTTTGTTCAACTCTGTTTCTTTCATGCTTATTCTTTTTACCTCTTGATAAAGCATAACCTATCAATGCAAGCAGAACTATAGCACCAATGATAATCCACGGCAGATAATTTGATTTCGGCTCAGTTGTTTTTTTAGCAAGTCCCTTTACAACTATAAATTTATTTATCGCAGTTACATCTTGCGATGCGCCGTCTTTAGTTGTTTTCTTATAGGTAACATTCAGTCTTAATCTTGTTTCGCCTTCGGCGTTTGGGCGCAGATTCCATTCCCATCTTGATGTGCCGTTATCGCTTAATGTTTTTGTTTTATCCGAGCGTGATGTTATTGCAAAATTATCTGCGCCTCCGTCTCTGGTAAGCTCAATACTTACCTGTGTGCCCGGTGTTATTCCCGTAGTACCGGCTAAAGAAGTTATTATAATCGAATCGAGCGTTGTATTATTTCCGGCATTCAGATTTCCGAATTTCACAGTGTTATCTTTTGTGATCTCAACATAAGCTAGAAATTCATTGCCGACTGAAAGCGTATCAGGGAAATATGACAGCATCAAACTCTTATGTTCAATTTCAGTACCTGTAACTTTTGCAACAGGCTCATTAGTTTTGCCTGTATTCCTTGGAGTGCTTGGATTGTTCGGCACTACAACAGGCGGCGTTTTAGGATTCACTTCAAGATTCCATGCAGTCAGCTTCTGCTGCATAGCGCTAAACCTTCCTGCAAATTCCGGCAGCTTGCTTACTCTGCTTCCTCTCAGTCCGTCAAGGCTGCTTTTCGCATCGGAATAATTACCCATCTTTCTGTTTATCGTCTTTTCTACGGATTCAAATCTTTTTCTGTAATCGGCAATTTCTGATTTTGGAATCGAGTCCTGTGAAATGCCTTCAACTTTGTTGATTTTATAAATTTCATTGTGAGAAAAGGCTGATTGCGATACAACGCAGATAAAAAGCGCAAGTAAAAAATATCTTAAAGTTTTGAAGTGCTGCATAGTTTAGTATTTAATTTTGAAAAGAACATACTCCTTCAGTATTCAATTGAGCAATATGTAGTCCATATTTTGAACTTAGAATGCTTCAAAAAGTTCAGTTTCAGGATATTCCAAAATTTATCTTTGACATAGTTGTCAGAGCATGATACTTTTCAACTGATAAAATTCTGCTACAATTCATCTTTAATGATGGATTTTTGACGGGTTTTGAAAAAACTAGTGTTGTTAAAACAATACAGGGGTTTTGGCAATTCCGTCATTAGGCATCTCAGTCTTAAAGGGCTGAAGTTCGCCTAGGAGAAATCCAATCATTGTCACATTATTGTAACATTTTAGTCCTACTAATCTCAGTAACCCCATCCTTTAGGATGGGGTTTACAAAATTAGAAACGTGCCCTTTAGGGCAAAACATTTTTTGTTAACCACCCCCTGCCCCCTCCTTATTAAGGAGGGGGTTATGTCGTCGAGTGTGTTTGTCTCCACCCTGAAGGGTGGGGTTACTGAAATTCATACTCACATACAATGTTACAGTGTAATTCGCCTTGGCGAATCACTTTTCTAAAGTAACGCCCCCCTCCTTGTTAAGGAGGAGGAAGGGGGTGGTTATCTATTTCCCTTCAAAAAACTTTTCTGAAATTGATGGGTTTTTGACGGATTTTGAAAAATTAGTGTTGTTAAAACAATACAGTGGGTTTTGGAAATCCGTCATTTGGCATCTCGCACTTGCTGCGGAATTCATTACTACCTCGTTCCGACGCTCCAGCTTTGGAACGTACATTGTAACATTATTGTCACATTTCCACTGTCATCCCGAGATTCAATCATCTTATCATAAAGCTTCGCTTTATATGTTCTTTTGTCTTGATACAAAAGAACCAAAAAATCAAGGCTTCTATAAATTTCCCTAAAAATCACTCCGAAAAGCGGGCTACGACGTAAACTCGCTTCGCTCAAACATACGTCTCGCCTCGCTTGTTCTCGTGATTTTCTTCACGGCAAATTTATAAGGCCGTTTTTGTTATAGTGTAACATTATTGTAACATTTTATTCCGCGTCCTTCATTCCCAACTGCCTGTCCCGCGCTTGTTGCGGGATCCTCGTTGGGAATGTAACATTATTGTCACATTTTACCTCACCCCTAACCCCTCTCCTTCGTAAGTAGAGGGGAATTTGCGCGCGGCTTCCCCCTCTCCCGCTAAAGTGGGACTTGATAGTTGATAGCTTTCCAAGGATGGAACTGAGGGGCTGAAAGTCCGCCGAGGCGGAGCGGTGATAGAACTCCCGGGTTTTGCCACCGTAAAATAATGATTAGTGAGAAAACTGTAAACATATTCCTGCCCATTAGTACTAATAGGTAAAAATGTTTTTATTTTGCTTGACAGATGAAGGGTTGTGATAAGTATTATAAGAAAAGAGCATTGCCTTTTAGTACTAATGAGGAGGAAAGTAAGAAAATTTTCTCTTCTCAATGTTTCTTTAGGGAATACTGGGGAAAAGGAAATTAGGTCATAACAATTGGATCCTCTGGTTCGTTTTCATTTTTATTATCCTTTTTATCGTCTCCTTTCTTATATGCATAATTTTTTAAAAGAGTTTTAGCTAAATAGTCCCAACGAATATGATTCGAATCGTCATAGTTTTCACCTCCAAATTTAATCGGTTTATAGCTCTGCAATAAATTTAGATTTGCTGCGTCTATGAAAAATTTAGTTGGATTATTAGTGGATCGAACAATTTGTAAAATTTCTTCTAAGATGTCTCTTTCAGTTCTGTGATTTTGTTTTATTTCAACTTTCTGACTTTTTATTGTCATCAATTTTTCTTCTAGTTTTGGCCAAAACAATTCAAATACATCATCTAAATCTTTTTCTGATAAGGTTTTTTCGGAGCATTCTCTTATTTTATTATTAATTGCATGTATTAATTTTCTAATGTCATCCTTTGTAAATGTAGTATGTTGAAACTGGCCTAAAGGTGGTTTTATCTCTGCAGGATTTACATCTAGTAAAAAAGTACAAACATATGCATCACTTGTTTTAGATAATGCACCCGCTTCAAATAAAATCCATTCGGAAGTAAGATTTTCTTTATTCAAACATATTATTCCAACTTTTGTTTCTTCAAGCTCTTTATTGATGATATCATTCCATCGAGATCCCTTTTCTATATCAAGAGAAATCCAAGTTTCTGCCCGAATTACTTGTCTTATCCAAGAACTTAAAACTTCTGCTGTTTCTTTACTTTTGGAACCAGACCAACTTATGAAAACTTTCATTTTATTTTTCAGTTTTTTTGATAGAATTATGCTTTTTATCAGAATTACGATGTATTTTCATATTGTCATGCAAATTTAAATCATTCATAGTACTTGTAAATATTTCATCCAAATCGTTTTTTAGAGCGTTACTAATTTCCGCAACAAATAAAATATGTTTTATGGGCTTAGACAATTCGAATAGAATTGTAATTAATTCAGAAGTCGGGGATAATAATATTTTGGATACCATATCTCTAAATCCAATTACTAAATCTTCGACTGCCCTTGAACTTACTTCCGTACTAGACCGACGTTTTGAAAATTGATATGATCTTGTCAAACTTAAAATTTCTTCAATCATTTCTTTTTGAGAACGAATTTCATTTTTATTTCCTGTCAAAGCTTCCTTAATTAAGATATCAACTTTTTCTTTTAGCTTAGGCCACCACATTTCAAAAACTGAATCCAGAACATCAATAGATAGGCTATTTTCTAATTCGCTATTTATCATCTTAATTACTCTTTTCATTTCATCTTTACTAAATTTAGCCGATTGAAACTGTACAAGTGGACCTTGAACATCGGTAGGATCTAATTCAAAAAGTATTGGACACACTTTTGAGTTTTCTAAGTTTTTTGATAATGCACCAGCTTCAAACATAATCCAGGGTGCTTCGAAATTATCCCTAGTAATACATAAAATCCCTATTTTTGATTCTGCAAGTTCATTTGCAACATCGTTGTTCCAACGAACTCCTTTTGAGATATCATCTGGTGAATAATATGGTTTTACTGCTTGAAGAACAGCAGGTAACCATTGTCTAATAGTCTCTGCTAAATTTTTACTTAATTGACCTGACCAACTTATAAATACTTTCATACGATAATAATTTAGTTAATTATACAAATATATTTTTTGACAAAATTTTTAAAGAATTGAATCAGTATCAATTCCCAATTTCTTATAGGTTGTTTTTGTAAAATATGTTAATGATCCTTTAGGTTTATTTTTTAAATCATAATTTTCGATAGCAAACTTTATAGGTTCTTTTTTAAAAGGTATATGAATGGCTTTTACAAGTTGTTTTTCAATACGATAAGATAATGCCTTCGGCCATAAATTTGAAAGCTTACTTGGGGTTAATATATATTTATATCCAGTGTAACAAATTATAAGAGGTAAATTACAAATATCAACAGCGTATCTTATTTCATATGGAATCCAATCTTTATCGTTTTTAGTAGAAGATCCCACTATAAGTAACATATGTTTACTGTGCCTTAATCTTTCTTTGAGCCTATTTTCTAAAGTAGTTCTCTTACTTGAATCTCTAACTGCGTAAGTTTTATCATGACTATTTACCATGTAAAAATCATCAGCCTCTTTTTCAGTCCAAGCTTCAATTAAATGATAATATTTCATGTCAGTATTAATTGGAACATTGGTTCCCTCCGCATGAAAAGCTATATAAGTTCCATTTTTATGCGCCATTTATTGCCAATTATTTTTGATTAAACTTAAATCTATTTTTTCAAACATATCCTTCAAAAGTACTACTTTGATAGTAGTACTTAAATCTTTTTCTTTTGCATAGTAAAGCAAAGAAATTAAAATTATTTCAAGAAGTTGAGTTGGTGGTAATCCGACTCCT
>JBHEKU010000082.1:0-3666 GCA_041859205.1 Ignavibacteria bacterium
GCAATATTCAACGCGCGGTTAAAATCTTTTTTAGCAATTTCGTGGATTAACATTCCGTCATCGGAAGATATCAGCTTCAGCTTTGAATTTCTTCCTCCGTATGCAGAAGAGTATTTCATAATGTTATATATTGTAAAAGAACCGTATAAGACTACAGATGAAACAAATAATATATAGGAAGCAAAAGTATCTTTTTTAGGATTCAGATCAAAAACAAAAAAGAACACAACTATTAAAACAGCAATCGGAAGCGTAACTATACCCGATAACATTCTTGCAGCTCTCCTCTCTGAATATTCCGCAAGCCTGTAGCCGAAAACTCTGTCCTTATCGTAATCAAATTTCTTTACAGGATTTTTTTCTAATATGTGAAGCAGCTCGGGAAATTCCTCTGCATTATACCAGTCAGCATCATCTGTTGTGCAGATAGGAGTTGTAGCCCTTATGCCGATATCTTTAAGTTCATAAACATCGTATGGACCGGATTTTTTTCCGTCCTCATCAATAAAGTATTTTTTCATGCTCACAAACTACCTATACAAAATAAATTATTCAAGACTTGTAAAAAGTTTGTAAGTATAATTTTGCTAAAATATGAAGTCGTGTCAATACCTTTCTCAAAAAATCTCCCTATTAGTAGTAATGAGGTAAATTTTATTTTTTATTTTAATCAGATTTTTTACATTGCAGAGCAGTTCAATTAACAATTAGTAATTAACAATTAGCAGAAAATAAAAATCCGACCATTTCCCGACTTTTTAAAATAGTGAAATGGTGAGAGGTGAAACAACGGAAACAAAATGTTACTTTTTTGTTACAATTTGAAATTTGAAATTGAAAGAATCCGACTATTTTCCGACTTTTTCAAATATTGAAATTGTGAGATGGCGAAATAGCTGTAACAAAATCCGGCAAAAATTCGTCATACTGCCGTTGTTGGTGTTTTTCACCAACAACCACTTGCTTTGTGATTGTTGGTCTGAAGACCAACAATGGCGGCGGAGAAAATCCGACTATTTTCCGACTTTTTCAGAAATAAAAAATAAGGAGCATTGAAAAAACAACACTGAGCAAAATAAAACCCGACTATTTCCCGACTTTTTCAAAAAATAATAAACGTGGAATTTAGAACTTGAAATTTGAAACTGAAAGAAAAACCCGACCATTATCCGACTATTTGTAAATAGTGAAATGGTGAGTGCATGAAGTTGTGAAGGAATGCTGTTGCCTGTTAAACCACCTCCCGCATCAAGTGCGGGACAGGCTCTAACCCCTCATAGGTAAGCTATCATTTATCAAGTCCCGCTTTAGCGGGAGAGGGGAACAACTAGTTTAACAGAACTTTTCGTAATCGACGGTGATTTCTTCGTCGGCGTTTATATCTCTTGAGGCGAAGTATTCGTAATCGTCGTTGCAATGAGCATTGGGCTCATCTGAGTGATTGAGATACCATCCGATTGACATACGGTGAAAGCTCTTGGGTCCTGAGTAGCCTTCTTCACCCATGATGGAATATTTCTCTATAATTTTCTCGGGGAATTTTGAGTTCGGGACGTGCTCGAACGGAATGAAGTTATCATCTTCAGGCTCGAATAATTCAAGCATTGTATCTTTGGGAATATCAACGACAGCGAAAACTCCGACGCCGTGAATAGCCGATGGCCGTAATTCAAATATCATTTGTTGTTGTAGGGTATGTTCCGGGAAAGGACTAATTTATATATTTCAAAGATTATTTTACAGCTATAAGTGATTGCATTGAAAATAATTTGTGCATACCAATTACCACTGAGTTTTGAACGTATAAGTTTTTGAATACGATATTGCCTGATAGCTGTACTCGTTATTGAACTGCTTAGGTTTTACTAAATCGTTTGGCGTGAAGTACGGAATATATTTGGAGACGTTCCAGGTAAAGTTTGCATTTTTTGGAAGTCCACCCTGCACAACATCGGGCATATACATTTCGCGCTCATTAGTTACAACGAAGACATTGCTTTCGGGGTAGAGACAGTGAAAGTTAACAACGTATGTTCCTGCTCCGCTGCCCTCCGTAAAGCTGAAAAGAGTTTTGCTTGTTACATTGCGGGCATCGTTGGTTGGCGAGGCAATTTCAGGCGGAGTTTCATAGCTGAGATTTACCACTGAGCCGGGATAAGTGTAAGTATAATTTACAAAGCCATCGCCTTTGCCGTTGAAGCACTCGGCGCGGACTTTCAGCTTAAAGCTGATAGGAAGCATTGCAGGTACATAAGTCTCTGCTGAAATATTTGTAAAGCCCTCGGAGACAAGCTTCACGTCGGAATTTCTGTCATAGCCGAGGAAATCTGCCCAGATAGTAAATCCTTTTGATGCATACTCACGAGCAGGAAGATAGACGGTAAGCAGCGATGAATTGATTCCGGAGTAAGATTGAATTCCGTTCATTCTGATATCCTGCGGGAATAAATCGTTGTACAGAGTAACGTTTCGCTGTGCATAACGCGTATATGATGTTCCGTTTTTTTCGAGGTAAAGAATTGTGCCGTTAATGCTGCGCTCCCCTGCCGGCCATTTGATAACGATTTGTTTTCTCTCTTCGCCGGAGGTAATTTCTTCTTCCTTGCTGTAGTTAGTGTACTGGGAAATAAATTTTATAATGCCGCGCGAGGCGTTAGGTATGGAATCGACGAGAATATTTACATAGGCAGTGTTTGCATTTTTTCCGATTTGTCTTCCGAATAAAATCAGGTTAGGATTATTAATGCTAAGCGCATCGTATATAACAGTAATATTAGTAGAAGCATCATAAACAAAGGCGCGGTAAGGCGGGTCAACATCGGCAATAGAAAACTTGCCGTTCTTATCGGTGTTTGCCGTTGCATTATTAACCGAGACTACTACACCTGAAACAGGAAAATTTTTCTCATCAACAACCTTGCCGTTGATAGTAAACTTCGCAAATGCAAAATCGGCTGTTAACATAACGAACAAGAATAACATTGGAATGAATTTTTTCATGTTGAGAGATATTAAAATTTTATGTTTTGTTTACGTCTCTAATCGTGTAATCTCGTCTCTTAGTTCGGCAGCTCTTTCGAACTCTAGATCCTTGGCTGCGTTGACCATTTCTTTTCGGAGCTGGTCGATGAGTTCTTTACGCTGCTCTTTATTAATTTTGTTCTGTACCGGATCAGTGATTATGCTGAGTGAAGATTTTTTTCTTTCAGGTACTTTCTTTCCTTTGCGTTCATCGTACTTGGTTTTATTATCAGCAACTATTGTTGCAGACATAATTTCCTCGTACGTTTTTAAAATTGTAGTCGGCTCTATTCCATGCTTTTCATTGTATTCAGTCTGAATAATTCTTCTGCGGGTAGTTTCTTTTATAACCTTATCCATCGAGTCAGTGATTTTATCGGCATACATGATTACAAGTCCGTTTGAGTTTCTTGCTGTTCTTCCTGCTGTCTGCATAAGAGATTTTTCTGAGCGTAGAAATCCTTCTTTATCGGCATCAAGAATTGCGACGAGAGAAACTTCAGGTAAATCCAAACCTTCTCTAAGAAGATTTACTCCGATAAGAGCATCATATTCACCAAGACGGAGGCTACGCAGCAACGTAATTCTTTCAAGTGAATCAACTTCTGAGTGCATGTATTTTACACGAATACCTATACCGATTAA
>JBHEKU010000299.1:0-12171 GCA_041859205.1 Ignavibacteria bacterium
TTCTGAAACGAAAGCGCGGGAGAGCTGAACTCGGGATAAGTATTTTTAATTATTTCAAACACCTTAGGAAGTATTTCCATTGTATTGAAGTAAGGAGATTTTAAGAATAAACCAAATTTTTTTAAATCTTCCTTATCTAATCTTTTTAGTATTTCAAGAGTAGCGGGGGGCAGCATAGTCGGTAAAATTTATCGTTTAATAAATTGTTTATTAACGGTTTAGCAGTAAGTTCAGGAATAAAAACTCAGTAAAAAAACTAAAAATCTTTTTGAGATGAATATATAGAATTTTTAATTTATTAGAAAATAATTTCAGTTTCTTAATTTTTAAAAACTCCTATGAAAAAAACACTTATTAAACTGTTCATCCTTTGCGGAATGAACGCATTGCTGCTATTCAGCAGCTCGGCTTCTGCCCAGCTTACATTTTCCGGCTCTTACGGATTCTACACAGGCGACCGGCCGATGGACGTTGTAACAGCGGATTTTAACGGAGACGGAAGACCTGATATGGCAGTCTCCAATATCACGGAAGGCTCGATTTCCGTTTATTTAAACACTACTGCAGTAAACTCACTAACTCCTGCTTTTACCGCAAATATAAATTTTTCTGCCGGAGGTATAAACAGCGAGCCGTTTGGAATGAACACATGTGATTTTAACACAGACGGAAAACCCGATTTACTTGTATCTACACATTCTGGTCAATTCAGCATTCTCTTGAACTATACATTCTCCGGCTCATTATCGCCTTCATTTTCTTCTCCCAGAACTTTTACTTCGCTCAACGGTAATAGCACTAAGGGAGATTTTGCAGATTTTAATTTAGACGGCAAACCGGATATTGTTATGCCATATAATCATAAAGATAGTATTATAGTTATATTAAACGCCACTCCTCCCGGAGTTACTGAGCCGATATTTTCAAGTCCCGTTCTTTTCGCAGCCGGAGATAATCCTATTTTTTGCAAGACAGGTGATTTAAACAACGACGGCAAAGCGGATTTTATAGTTTCGTTTTATCTTAAGAACTACATTCATATTTATATTAATACCACTCCTCCCGGGGCATCTGTTCCTTCTTTTACTCAGCAGGTCATCGGTCTGCCGGCGAATTATGAAGCTGAAGCAATATCCGTTGCAGATTTGAATCTTGACGGCAAACAGGATGTAGTCTTTGGTATGGTTTATTATGTTGCTATCCTGATAAACAATACTACTCCCGGCACATCAACTGCTTCGTTTTATACCCGATATGATTTAAATCCCGGGCATACAAACTGGATCGTAACAAAAGATATTAATGGAGATAATATTCCCGATATTCTATCAGGAGATGAATCCGACAACACAATAATTGTTTCACTTAACACAACTTCTCCCGGAGCGACTACGCCTTCATTTCATCCGGAAATTAGACTGCCGGTAAATATCTGCTCAGGTTTCGGTGGAGATATAGTTGATTTAAATGGAGACGGTGCAAAGGATATTGTCTATGTAAATTTGTACATGCAGGATACCGTAAGTGTGAAGATGAATTTAACACAGCTTGGGACGGCAAGCGTAAACTTCGGAGCAAAGACAGATTTCACCGCTCCGGGGCTTCCTTCAAAATCATTAATTGCCGATTTTAATCTAGATGGCAAGCCCGATATAGCCGCTGCAGGCGGACCAATTTCACATATGATTTCCGTTTCGCTTAACAATGTTTCGCCCGGTGCATCAGCGCCTTCGTTCGGAATTCCCAATGATGTAAGCGTTTCATTGTACGCAACAAATTTTTCGGCAGTTGATTTAAATACAGATAACAAGCCGGACCTGATTTACAATGAAGGAACAAGCGGCGCATCAATTTATTTTAAAATGAATACAACTTCTCCCGGAGCAGGTTCTGTCAGCTTCGGCAGTGAGTCATTTATAAGCGCAGCGAATCCTATTGCAAAATTTTGCTTCGGAGATTTTAATATGGACGGAAAGCAGGATTTAGCTTATGCGGATAATGTCGATTCAAAAGTATATATAATGTTTAATACAACTTCTCCCGGCGCATCGTCTCCTTCGTTTTCAGCGGCATCATTTTATTCTGCATCATCGGTAATTGAAATGCAGTCTGCCGATATGAACTTCGACGGCAAGCCGGATATACTGCTTATCAGCGGAGGAAATGTATCTGTTATAACGAACACAATTGCTCCAGGAGGATTAACTCCTTCTTTTGGGACCATACAAAATTTTTCTGCGGGCTCTTCTATAAGCGCGCTGACGACAGCAGATTTCAACGGAGACTGCAAACCCGATGTGGCTGCATGTAATCTGTTTGATTCAACAATCACTGTAATATTTAATACAACTACTGCGGGCTCTTCAACGGTTTCATTTTCATCAGGTACGCAATTCAGCACAGGGGCATATCCTTATGCAATAACAAACACTGATTACAACGGCGACGGTATAATTGATATTGTATGCTGCAATAAAAATTCAGGAACGAATTCGGTTTTTATAAATACAATTACTCCGGGCGCAACGGTGCCTTCATTTGCTCCGAAGATTGATCTGACTGCATGGGTCGGCACAAAATTAATAATGACAGGAGATATGAATATGGACGGCAAGCAGGATGTAATAAGCACGAATGATGTGGAGGATAAATATTCCGTGTTTTTAAATTTATCTGTTATACCTTTGCCTGTTGAACTTGCATCTTTCACAGCATTTGTCGCTTCAGCAAGTGTAAAACTTCAGTGGAGCACAATATCTGAGCTGAATAATAAGGGATTTGATATTGAAAGAAAATCAGACGGGAAGAGCTGGGAAAAAATAAACTTTATAGCAGGCATCGGCACTTCAAATTTAACGCATAATTATACATTTACAGACGGCGGGCTGCGAACGGGAAAATATAACTATCGCTTAAAGCAGATAGATTATAACGGTAATTTTAAGTATCACGATTTATCTGAAGCGGTCAACATAGGAGTTCCGTTAAGATATTCGCTAGAACAGAATTATCCTAACCCTTTCAATCCCGCTACTGTAATTAATTTTCAATTGCCCGCCGAAGGATTTGTAAGTTTAAAGATTTATGATATCAGCGGAAGAGAAGTTAAGCAGCTTGTGAGTGAAGTGAAGCAGGCGGGATATTATTCAGTCCAGTTTAATGCATCAAACCTTTCAAGCGGCGTGTATTTTTATAAAATGCAGGCAGGTGATTTTATGAGCGTAAAGAAAATGGCTCTTGTGAAATAGTTAACGAATGAATGAACAAAAATATTCATAAAATTTAAAAAACCAAAATGAAAATCAGAACATTCTCAAAAATATTCTTAACAATAGCAGCATTATTATTTGTAACATTAGTTATTTCAGGCTGCAGCGATTCCATCACAAACTCAAATGTTTTAAGCACTCCTGATAAATATCAGGCTTTAACGGAAGCACAGTTTTCGCGCAGCAGCAGTTTAAGCGCAATACCGGGGCAGGTAGTATATCTTGACCTAGAATCTGCAGGAAGTCCTGCAACGGGTGATGATACAGGAATAAACGGCACGGATGAAATAAGCTACACGGTAAGCGATAATGCAGTGTACAGATTTCAGTTAGGTGCAAATGCAAAGTTCACTGCAAAGCTTACAGACTGGACGGGAGGCACTGTGTTTCAACTGAATAATGCAGGCGATACTGTGAGAATAAATTTAAATCCCGGAAACTATAAACTCACGTTGGTTTCGACAAGCACTGCTTCAAAGCCGCAGACGGTTTTTATTCAGCCCGATGTTAACGCAATCAAAAGCGGCAAAGGTGTGAAGAAGGAAGGGTTGAAACCGCAGGATTTGAACACCCTGCTTGAAACAGGAATGTGCGAAGAGTGCAATTTAAAAAATATAGATATCGAAAGTAAAAATATGTCTTCGGTTAGATTTTTAAAATCAGATTTAACTGCATCATATTTCAGGAATGTACACTTTGACTCCGCGTATTTTTATAAAACCAAACTTGATTCAGTAACTTCCGATCGCTGCGGTTTAAGTTATTCAAAATTTGACAGCTGCACTGCTGTTAGTTATGTCGCTCTTGTTACATTGAAAAGAGCGGTATTTAATGGCTGCAACTTCTACTATAGTTCCATTGAGGGAAATAGAATGGCACCAAGTACAAATGCAATTTTCAGGAATTCAAGTTTTATTAGAATGATATTTTTAAATGTAAATTTAGACAGCTCACAGTTTACAAATGTGATACTGGCAGGTTCTGTTTCTGATAATAGTAACTTCAATTATGCCGTTTTTAAAGACGTGAATTTTGATACTGCCAATGTATATAAAATGGTTGCGCAAAATGCGCTTTTTGAAAATGTAAGTATGAACAAAGGTAGCTTCATAGAAGGTAACTTTACTAAAACGATATTCAGAAATTCCAATTGTAAACAAATAGCATTTGCAAAATCTGACATGACGGACGCATACTTAACCTCATGTAATTTTTACGGCGGAAATTTTTATGAGGCGACTTTAAACAGAACAACTCTTATAGGATGTGATATAAGAGATGCATACTTTTGCCAGGCACAAATTCAGAATATTACAGCATACAATAATATAAAAGATGAAAACACCTTATGCTTTCCATATTGAGATTAAAAATTTTATAACATAACATACAGCTGAATAATTTTTTAGTTCAAAGCTTGTAATCTTTTAGTTATTACATAATATGTAAAAGTCTCAAAATCGGTTGACTGTTGCATCTCAAATTCCAACAACTGCAGTTACTCCAAATGATATTCTAATAATAATGGGAGCAATTTTGCGGAAATCAGGAGAATTTTGGGTAACTTAGGAAAGAAAAAACTCAAAAACACTATTATTTTTACAGTTTTTGATTTTCAGATATGATTTGTAATCAGCAGGTCGGGGGTTCAAGTCCCTCTGCCGGCTCAAGATAAACCCCTCAAGAATTAACATCTTGAGGGGTTTTTTATTTTATACTCAACAGTTATTAGAATAAAATTTTATATTCTTTCGTCGCTATCCTTCTCTTTAAATACAAAAAAGCCCGATCCCGCTATAGTGGGATCGGGCTTTGATTTTACAATACTTTCTTGAGTTGGTTTTACTTCACCACTACCATCTTCTTCACATCGCTAAACTCATCCGTACTGAGCTTATAAAAATATGTTCCGCTTGATAAGCTCTTTGCATCGAATGTAACTGAATAAAATCCCGCTTCTTTAAATTCATTAACTAAATTTACTACTTCCCTTCCCGATATATCAAAAACCGTCAATGATACAAATCCACTTGCAGGTAACTGATACCCAATAACAGAGACGGGATTGAACGGGTTTGGGTAGTTCTGTACCAGACTGTACTTTTGAGGTATCCCTATGATGACCTCATTTGTTAAGTCATAATACTTATAATTTCCGTTATAATCTATTTGCTTCAAACGGTAATTATAATGTCCCGTTGCCATCCCGCGTTCTGTAAATGAGTAATTACTTATTTGGTTTGTTGTGCCGTGTCCCTCTGTGTATCCTACTTTTTTCCATCCTGCTCCGAATGAATTTCTTTCTATATCAAATCCTTTGTTATTTTCTTCACTAACTGTACTCCAGGTAAGAGTTACATTTTGTTTATCCACTGTTGCTGTGAAAGAAGAAAGCTCAACAGGCGCAGGAAGATTTGCCTGATTTAAATAGACAAGAGTTGAACCGCTATTACCACTTGAGGTTATTAAATCTTTTTTCCCATCTAAGTTGAAATCTGCTTCGAAGATTCCTCCTCCCCCGGTCGCATAATCAGTCTTATTATTAAATGACGGAGTTGAAGAACCCGGTACAGTATTGTTTAAATAAATTGAGCAATAAGAAGAATTAGTATATCCTAAATCAATTTTTCCATCCCCATTAAAATCAGCTGTACAAATATAGAAAGCTGTTGCTGTCGTGGCAAAATCTGTTTTTGCGGAAAATGTTGGAGTTGTAGTGCCGGGGGTAGTTGTATTAAGAAATACGGAAATTACTGAGCCGTTAGCGCAAGCTATATCCTGCTTGCCATCGCCGTTGAAGTCTCCTGAACCAAGTCCATAAGCATTACCGTTCACTGCAAAATCTGTTTTAGCTGTAAATGTTGGTGTTGCTGCGCCGGGTGTTGTTGTATTTATATATACTGAAATGTTATTCGCATCTCTGTTACCAACTACTATATCCGGCTTACCGTCACAGTTAAAATCTGATGCTAAAATTTTATTAACATGATTACCTGCCGTAAAAGTTGTTTTAGCAGTAAACGAAGGTGTTGTAGAGCCCGGTGTTGTAGTATTCAGAAAGACTGACATCGAGTTATCGTTCATATCTGTGCAAGCTAAATCCGGTTTGCCGTCGCCGTTAAAATCAGCAGCGACTAAATAGTTGCCCGTATTAATAGATGCAAAATCTGTCTTTGCTGTAAATGTTGGTGTTGAAGCACCAGGTGTGGTTGTATTAATATATACTGAAATAATAGAAGGACCATAATTAATGCATGCTAAATCAGGCTTACCATCTCCGTTGAAATCTGCGCTCCATATTCCTATAACAGAGGTGTTGGCGGCAAATGTTGTAAATGAGGAAAAAGTGGGAGTCGAAGCACCGGGTGCAGTTGTATTCAGATTAACAGAAATTGTGCTTGAACCATAATTAGCAGAAGCAAAATCCGGCTTACCATCTCCATTGAAATCTGCTGAGCAAACGTCCTGCGCACTTCCCGCCGCAGGAAATCCGGTTCCTGCAGAAAATGAAGGTGCTGATACGCCGACTGTTGTTGTACTCATTAGTACTGAAAAAGAGTTACCGGAAACATTTGCTACAATAATATCAGGTTTACCATCACGATTGATATCACAGATTGCATTACCTTCGGGTAGAACACCTGTAGCAAAATCAGCTTTCGTAGTGAAAACCGGTGTTGATGTGCCCGGAGCTGTCAGATTAAAATAGACAATAACAAAATTTGCTCCACCGCTTGTTATTGTTAAATCAGGTTTGCCATCATTATTCAAATCAGACATCGTAATAGTATTTACTAAACTGCCTACTGCGAAATCTGTCTTAGCTGAAAAAGTCGGTGTGGCTGCACCAATAGTTGTTGTATTTAGTAAAACGGATATATTTCCAGGGTCATGATTTGCAGAAACTAAATCAGGTTTTCCATCGCCATTTATATCACCTATAGCTACATCAAAAGGATTACCTGCAGTTGCGAAATCTGTTTTTGCGGAAAAAGAAGGAGTAGAAGCTCCGGTAGTAGTAGTATTAAACAATACCGATAGTGTACCGGGAAGTGAGTTTGATACAACTAAATCTTGTTTGCCGTCGCCGTTTAAGTCGCCGATTTTTACTGCAACCGGATTAGTGCCAACAGTAAAATCTGTCTTTGCAGAGAAAGTAGGAGTTGCTGCCCCTGTAGTTGTAGTATTAAAAAACACTGAAACTGAAGGTCCACTGTAATTTACCACTGCCATATCCGGTTTACCGTCTCCGTTTAAATCTGCAACTGCAACTGAATATGGACTGCTTCCTGTAGTAAAATCTGTCTTTGCTGAAAATGTTGGAGTTGATGCTCCCGTAGTTGTTGTATTAATCAAAACAGAAATAGTATTTGAACCAATATTAGCAGCAAGGATGTCCGGCTTTCCATCACCGTTTATATCGCTAAGAACCACCCAGCATGGATTAGAGGTTGTGGTAAAATCTGTCTTTGCAGAAAAAGTGGGAGTTGATGCATTCGCTGCTGTTGTATTTATGAATACTGAAACAGAAGATGCACCGAAATTTGCAACTACTAAATCAGCAATTCCGTCGCCGTTAATATCTCCTGTTGTAACATAAAATGGACTTGCTGCTGTTGTGAAATCTGCCTTTGGAGAAAATGACGGCTGTGCAATTGATTGGATTGTGAAAATTACTAACAGCAAAAACAGAACAAGCACAAACATTACAACTGATGCCTGAAATGCTGCCGGATTTTTAAATGTGAATAGGTTTTTCATAGGGATTTATTATTTAATGGTTTTTTAAGTTACTTTTCAATTTTATAGGATTGTTATTTAACTATTAACATTTTTTTCGTATGGCTAAAATTATCACCCGATAACTTGTAAAAATATGTTCCGCTTGATAAATTCTTTGCATCGAATGTAACCGAATAATATCCTGCCTGCTTCATTTCATTAACAAGCTCTTTAACTTCTCTTCCCGAGATATCAAAAATCTTTATTGAAACAAAGCTGTTACTTGCTAACTGATAATTTATAATTGTTGAAGGATTGAATGGGTTAGGATAATTCTGACTAAGCTTGAATTTATTAGGTATTGCTATTACAACTTCATTGGATAAATCGTAATATTTATAGTTGCCGTTGTAATCAACCTGCTTTAATCTGTAGTTATATTTTCCTGTCGCAAGAAATTTATCTTCGTAAGAATAATTTTGAGGATTATTCGTTGTACCGTTTCCGTGAACATTAGCTATTTTATTCCAGTTATTTTCACTGGAGAGTTTTCTTTCTATATCAAACCCCGAATTATTTTCTTCCATCACAGTGCTCCAGTTCAGCTTTACATTATTTGCATTTACATTTGATGTGAAAGATGAAAGTTCAACGGGAAGCAAGTCATCGTGCCATTGGGCAAAATAATTTGAAATGATTCCGTTAGCTGTAGTGAAATATCCTCCCATATAAAGATCTGTTCCAAACACTGCGATTGAATTTATATGGTTGTTTACACCTGTTCCAAAAGTTGTCCAGCTTGTTCCGTCCCACTTAGCTAATCGGTTCATTGTAACGCCGCCAATGGAAGTAAATTGTCCGCCTGCATATAAATCGCTGCCATTGACAGTCAAACTATTTACTCTGCCATCAATACTAATGTTTGTTCCTAAACCGGACCAGGACGTTCCATTCCATTTGGCAACTTTATTTGCAGAAAGACCGGGAGTTCCACTGAAAGAACCTCCGGCATATAAATCAGTACCGATAACCGCTAATGTATATACAACGTCATTCAAACCCGCACCAACAGATGACCAAGTAGTACCGTTCCACTTGGCCATATATTTTGAAGAAATTCCCCCTGCATTTAAAAAAGAACCGCCTGCATATAAATTTGTCCCAACTACTGCAAGCGCATAAACAACACCATCCATACCTGAGCCAAGAGATGACCAGCTTGAGCCGTTCCACTTAGCTATAAAGTTTGATGTCGCTCCACCGGCAGAAGAAAAATTTCCTCCCACATATAAATCAGTCCCCATAACTGCAATTGAGTAAACTGAACCGCTTACACCTGAACCTAGCGCTGACCAGTTCGAACCATTCCATTTTGCAATTCTGTTTGCAGGAACTGAGAAAATACTGGTAAAGTCTCCGCCCGCATATACATCAGTTCCCATACTGCAAAAAGTTCTGGTTACGTCATTTGTTCCGCCTGTTCCCATTGGTACCCATGTGGTTCCGTTCCATTTTGATATATTATTATTTACGGCTCCGCCGGTTTTAGTAAAATTTCCGCCGGCATACATATTTGTTCCTGCATTATAGAGCGATAATATATAGCTTCCGGTAACTCCATTCCCTACAGAAGTCCACTTTGTGCCATTAAATTTTGATAAGAAAGATGTTCTTTCACCACCTGAATTTTGAAGATTTCCTCCCGCAAAAATTTCAGAATTATAAATTGCAAGACGCCATACAAATTGGTCCGGACCTGTGCCATTGCCGACTGCAGACCAGGAACTGCCATTCCACTTGGCAACTCTTAAAGCAGAAATTCCCCCTGCTGTTGAAAAGTCACCGCTAACATATAAGTCAGTTCCATCTGCAAGAAGTGAATAAATGGTTGCGTTCATTCCTGTACCAAGTGCAGACCAGTTTGAACCATTCCACTTCGCAACTCTATTTACAGTTAATCCATTCGCAGTAGTAAAACCACCACCTATATATAAATCAGTTCCTATCATTGCCATACCTATAATCTGACCATTGACACCTGTTCCCATTGCAGACCAAGCGCTACCATTCCATCTGGCAACATTGCTTACATTTATTCCTCCTGCCTGACCAAAGGTTCCGCCTGCATAAACATTACTGCTTGATGTACCTGCAATTGCATAAACCGTGCTGTTCATTCCGGTTCCTAATGCAGACCAGCTTGAACCATTCCATTTAGCTATATAATTTGCAGGGCTTCCGCCGGCTGTTGTAAACTCTCCTCCAATATATAAATCAGTTCCAATAAAAGTTAAAGCCCAAACTCTCTGATTAACCCCTGTTCCAAGAGCTGACCAGTTTGTGCCGTCCCATTTTGCAACTCTGGATGTACCTGAAACTCCTCCCATATTTGTAAACCCTCCCGCTGCATATAATGTAGTTCCATCTACTGCAAATATTTGTACATAATCATTAGCTCCTGAACCAAGGTTTGACCATTTCGAGCCATCCCATTTTACAATTCCGTGATTCATTTGTACCCCTCCGGCGTAACCGAAATCTCCTCCTACATATAGGTCAGTCCCGATTACTGCAAGAGCCCTCACCGGAGCATTGAGCCCTTCCTGACAATATCCCCCTACCCAACCGGAAGCCGCCACATCCGTTGTAAATACAGGAGAACCCGACTTAGTTAGTTCCATAGTAAAACCTTTTGTATCATAGCTTCCATTGTACTGATTTCCTGAGCCGGTTTTTATACTTCCGTCAGGATTTAAAATTGTTGAGATAGAAGTTAAAGTGTTATTCTCAATTGCAAAAGTCTTTGCAGAGATAATCAGAAGAAGAAAAATGAATAGTGTAATAAAATTTTTCATAGGGTTTTTAAAAAGTTTGTGAAGTAGTTTTAAGTTACATGCAAACTAAATTATTCTTATCTTGGTATCAAACAGAAATTTCGCAAAAATCCCACTTTTCCTTATCCTGAATAGCGAATTATATTTGTAATTAACAGAAGTTTAAACCCCAAGGCTTTCCCGTTTTATGCTTTCATCAATAACGATATCTATACTTAAGAGATTAAGTTTAGCAGAACTTAAACGCTTCGGTGATTTTGTAAAATCTCCTTATCACAATACTACTTCTTCACTTGAGATAATTTATGATGCCGTTTTAAAATCTTATCCTGATTTTAATTCTGATATTTTATCTTATGAAAAAATGGCTAAGAAAATTTTTCCTAAGGGAGAGAATAAAGAGAAGAGAATAAAAAATCTTTATTCTGAGTTTGGAAATCTTTTGAGAAAATTTTTAGGCTGTGATGAATTATTTAAGTACAAAGATTATGAACTTGATGTATTTATTGCGGAAAGTTTATCAAGAAAAAGTTTATTTGATGAATCAGCAAAGTTTATTAAAAAAAGTACTGCGCAAAACGATAACAAATTGCTTACGAACGATGTTAAATACTTTTATAAACTCAGAATGGATACGCTTCGAAAACATAATTTTTTAACCAGCAGTGAATGGGATAGTGAAGATTTGAAAGAAATCTCCCGCATACATTCAGAATCTATAATTGTCGGATTGTTAAAATCCACATACTCTGATTCATTTGCATATGTTATGAATGACAGGCTTTTATCACCGGAATTTAAATTAGTTATGAATGACGCTTTTATAGATTCGATTGATATGAATAAATTTTTGGAAAAATTAAAAGCAACTGATAATAAATATTACTCATATCTTAAAATTAATTTTCTGCTTTATTATTATACAATTCATGATATAACTGAAGAAACTTATTACGATTTGAAAAATGAAATATTGAAAACAATTCATACTGTTGAAAAATGGGAAGCATATAGTTTTATAACTCGAACAAATGGAATTATTGTAGCCAATTTATCCAAGGTAAAAAAAGATTATAGTTTAGAAGTATTTGACTTTGCAAAACTTTTTTGCAAAATGAAATTCTTTCCGGGAGATGTTAGAGTATTTTTAGAAATAGGAGATTTTTACGATATGTTCATAACTGCCATGAATCTTAAAGAATATGAATGAGCTGAAAATTTTGCGAATGAGTATGTTCCTTATTTGAACAAAGAGCATCAAAGCAATCAATTCAATTATATCAAAAGCATTTTTAGTTTTAAAAGAGGACATTATGAAGAATCTTTAAATTATCTGAGAAATATAT
>JBHEKU010000056.1:0-17272 GCA_041859205.1 Ignavibacteria bacterium
ACAGGTACTTGATGACTCTACCGATGACAGCGTTGCGCTTACTGCAAAAATTGTAGAAGCAAAAAAAGCAGAAGGCTACGATATAAAACATATTCATAGAACAAACCGCCAGGGATACAAAGCCGGCGCATTAAAAGAAGGTCTGGCAATCTGCAGCGGTGAGTATGTTGCAATTTTTGATGCTGATTTTATTCCGAGAAGAAAATTTTTAAAAAGAACTATTCCCTATTTTTATAAAGAAGAAAAGCTCGGACTTGTACAAACAAGATGGGAGCATCTTAACAGGGATTATTCACTCATTACAAAAACTCAGGCAATTGCTCTCGACGGCCATTTTGTTATTGAGCAGGCCGTTCGCAACAGAGCAGGGTTTTTTATTAACTTCAACGGTACAGGAGGCATCTGGAAAAAAGAATGCATACTCGATGCCGGTAACTGGGATGCCGATACGCTAACAGAAGATTTAGACCTATCATACAGAGCGCAGATGCGCGGATGGAAGTTCAAGTATCTTGTAAACTTTACATCTCCTGCAGAGCTACCTGCTGATATTTCAGCTTTGAAGTCACAGCAATTCAGATGGACTAAAGGCGCTATCGAAACTGCTAAGAAAATTTATCCGTTGGTCTTAAAGTCAGATCTGCCTATGAGAATAAAGATTCAATCCTTTATTCATCTCTGCAGCAATCTTGCATATCCTTTTATATTGATAGCTGCTTTACTGAATCTCCCCGTACTATTGGTAAAATTAACCGGTGAATATGAGACAACATTTAAATTTATGTCCATCTTTATTTTTGCTTTTGTGAGTTCTTTCTTATTCTATATGTACTCCCAGAAAGATGTATACAGTGACTGGCAGGAGCGCATAATTTTCTTCCCTGTATTTATGGCAGGAAGCATGGGACTCTCCGTCAATAATACAAAAGCAGTATTTGAAGGACTGCTTAATATCAAAAGCGAATTTGTAAGAACACCTAAATATAAAATCGTTTCCAAAGAAGATACTTGGGAAGATAAACAGTACATTGCAAAAAAATTACCATGGCCTGTTTACATTGAAGCCTTCATGGCTGTATATTGTTTCTGCGGAGTTGTAGTTGCAATTGCAACTGCACAGATAGCAGCTATACCGTTCCAGATGATGTTCTTCATGGGCTTTGCATTTACATCGGTACTTACTATACAGCAGGTTTCAAGAGCAAATAAACTTGCTAAAAAAAGATTAAACTTAAAAACAGCTTAACAGAATTTATAATAATTTGGATACAGGAATAAATAAATATGTTTATGAATTAAAAAAGAAGCTCGACGGCAATTTTCTTTCACCGCTCTTTGTCCGTCTTGCAAATCTTTTTTATCTGAATGAAGAATACGAAGAATGCATAGAGCTTTGCAAAACCGGACTTAAAATTTATCCTGATTATCTCACAGCTAAGCTTGTTCTTCTGAAAGCTCTGCTAAAGATGGAATATCTCACAGAAGCAGAAAACTTATTTGAAGAAATTGCTCCTAAGATAAAGGGCATGGAAATACATGCTACCTATGAAAGAATTTTCACTGAGCTTAGAAAACTTTCCGGACAGGAGAAAATTTATTATCCTTTAGATGTAAAGAACAAAATCGACTTCAAGCTTTTTGAAAGTACATTTGATATAAGAGAGTTTGTTAAAGAAAATCTTTCATTGGAAGAAGTAATAAACGAACCCGATATAGTTAAATCAGATGACTTCATTGATAAAGAAAGCTTCGGAAGATTTCTTAACGAATATGATTCACTTGCAATATCTGCAAAGCTGAATGAAAAGAACGATGATTTAAAAGTTGTAAATCAAAATCAGCTTAAGTACTATAAGCTTAAAATTATAACTGAAACCATTGCAGATCTGTATGCCAAGCAGGGTAACTTCCGTGAAGCATTTGAAGCGTATAATATTCTATTAAAGTTAACTCCTTCCAGCCAGGATAGAATAAGCCAGAAAATTTTTGAGCTTGAAAGAATTATGGCAAATAAAATTAACTGATTTAATTAGCTACTTTATCACCGATATTTTTCTTGATTGCGAAACTCCGTTAGCTTCTAATCTTATAAAATAAATTCCGCTTGAAATATTGTTAACTCCGCTGATGCTCCATTCAGTTTCGTAAACTCCTTTATTCAAATTTCCATTTACAAGTTCAGCTATTAACTCCCCTTTCAATCCATATATTCCAAGCGTTACTTTCGAATTTACATTCACAGCGAATTTAATTTTAGTAGAGGGATTAAAAGGATTTGGATAATTTTGATACAGCTCTATTTTATCCGGAACTATTTGTGAAATTTGCATTAACCCGGTAGGTAACCATGCATTAAATAGTTTTTGCAGTGAGTCAATCGGGTCTCTGTTAAAACCTGCATTGAGGACTTTCAAATTTAAGTAAAGTGTTCCCGTTGTATCCTGCGTTCTTGCGACCCTTATAAAAGCAGAAAGTGAAGAAGTATTATTCGAAGCGCAGCGTGTATCTGCGCCTACAACTTTTGCTCCCTGCAAAGCTGCCATAAGTTTTTGCGCAAGCGAGCCGTTTGTTCTGTTGAACCTGGCTTCCATTGAATCCAGTATCTGCTGACCAAGTAAAATGTTTCCTTGTATTGTATAATTCGGTCCGAGAATATGATTTTTATAATTAAGACAATTCGAACCTGTATAACCCGCTCTCCTTATATTTCCGCCGACAATATCTATTATTCCATACTGACGTACTAAAGGATTATTCTGAGCATCACGAGCTATCATTGAATCAATAATCTGCTGCGGCGAGTAGCCTGCATTCATTAACTGTCGTGCATAATTTTGATTTTGCGCAAGGTATGATGCCTGAGTATGAATTACTCCCCTGCCCGGATGAACATCGGTAAGAATCGTGCAGTCGCCAACACAGGATGCTCCTGCGCTTCCAACTTCACCTGTAATAGGGTCAATAGCTGTAATAGAAAATGTATCCTGTGAAAATATTGAGCCGGTATGTAAGATGAAAAGAAGCAGTACTAGAATTTTCTTCATAAGAGTTTAAGAATTTTTGAATAAAAGTACACAAACAGGAATATTATTACAGTAATAATTATTAGAGCAAAAACTAACTGTACAATTATCAACAATAGCAAAAGCCCGGGGGAAAGGAATTAACCCCGGGCTTTTTATTTAACCAAATAGAACAACACTTCAATTAATGGTCATCAGGTACGCCATTTTTATCATCATCTTTAAAAACTTTTCTGAATGAGTTCTTGATGTTATCATCAATCATATCATCATCTGAACCGCTTGACGGATCAATCGTAGAGCTTCCATTCTGGAACCATTTTATTTTATCAAACAATATTGTAAGATTTGATTTTGCAGTCAGGTTCAACGCAGATGTCAAAGCCATTACAATGTTAATTGTCTTCCTTGATTTATAAACAAACGGAGTTCCGTTATATCGGCCTTTTATAATAAATGAATATCTTTGGTTACCGCTGGAGCCTTCTCTGAATTCAGGGTCCGGTATAGTTTCACTATCTTCAGGTTTATGAAGCTGGAATTTTATCTTCCTGTAAGTTCCTGTTGGAATTATACCTGAAGCTATTACTTTATTTAGTCCGGCAACATCTAAGTTTACAACTATAGGTCCGGCTTTTACTCGTCTTGATGCGCTGTCTGACTCAACTTCTATTTCCGTTAGCAAACCCTTTGCTTCGGTAATTTCCAGCCCGGCATTATCGCCAATGTTATCAACTGACTGAACACTTAAAGAAATATTGTCATCAGAACCGGTGCCCGTTCCGGTTCCTGTTGTTGAGGTTGTCACAGGATTATTGCTGCAGCCCGATAGCAGCATTAATGAACCTGTAATTGCAAGCAGTAAGATGGTGAATCTGGCGCTCAGTGTTAAAGGTGTTAAATTTAGTTTTTTCATTTGGTGTTGATGAATGTTTAGTTTTAAAATTATGTCGTAGCTTTAACTACAACAAAAATGCATAACTAAATATTTAATGTCAATACCTTTTGAAAATATTTTTTATTATTGACGGGTTTTTGACGGATTCTTCATTTTCAACCCAATTTTAAACTTTTAATTAACTCAATCTCCATATTCTATTTTTCAATAATAGAGTAGCATTATTGTAACATTTTATTTTTTAGTTTTCTTCAAACAAATTTAATTTCAGAGAATGACGGATTTTTGACGGATTCTTTATTTTCAGCCCAAATTTCTATTCTTTAAAGTCACATTATTGTCACATTTTCTTCACGCATATATAAGTTATCTTTCATAGTAACATTATTGTTACATTTTATTTATTGAACGGACTATCCGTCTTTCAACCGCTCCAAAATACAAAATCAGGGCAAGCGAAAAAATGATATCTTCCCTATTAGTAGGTATAGGGCTAAATATTACAGGATTGAATACACTTTCTGTAATCATTATTATCAAAAAATTTTACTTCTAGAATGATAATTGCCGTTAAATGCCCTTCCTGCAGCGCGAATCTGCAAATCCCGGATGATGTGGAATTTGTAACATGTGAGTACTGCGATACCTCCATTAAAGTAAGGGACTATATCCGCGTCGAAACTGATTACGATGTTCCCGAATGGATAAAGATTGCCGATAATGCATACAAAGGTGAAAACTATGAAGAAGCCTACGAGTACTATAATATGGTGCTTGAAAAAGAATCGTTCCGCGCCAATGCCTGGATTGGCAAGGGACTTTCAGCCGGGCGGCTCTCTGAAGAAAATGAATTAAGGTTCGATGAAATGCTTCAGCTTGTTACATACGGACTTAGCATTACCGATGAAAAGAAAAAAAATGAAGAGACAGCAGCGGCAAAAAAAGAAATTGTTTCAATCCTTCAGGCTCACTTTGCAAAATTCAGAAAAGACAAATTTGATTCTAAATATGACTTCGATGAATACGTTAGCGAGAACGGCGGATTTGTAAAGGCATGCAGTAAATCTTTCGAGAGCTTCTTTTCAAAAGATATAGTTTTTACAAAATTCTACTGCTTAGTCTTAAGAAATTTTCTTTATAAGAGTTATGAGTACGGAGCAGAAACGCGCACGTTGATAGAAATCCCCGAGCCGCGCAAAAGCGAATACAGAAATAAGCTGAAAGAGCTTGAAAGCGGACTGAAGGCTCTGGATAAAAATTATATTACTCTTGAAGAGTCGGAAAGAAAAAGCAGCCTTAAAAAGATTATTGTTACAGGCTCGGGTATTTTACTGATTGCCCTTATAGTGATTTTTGGAATAAATTATTTTAAAAAAGTTTCTGCGGAAAATAAAGTAAAGCTTTCGGAAAATACAAATGAGAGCACAAAGCTCCCTGCAACTGGTTATGAGATAATAAATAAATCGGTAAAGAATAAAAAAATAATATACACTTTGTATACTGAAACAGAATCGTTATCCGATATTACCAACTATGCCGATGATTTAATTAAAAGAGATGAAAATGCAGCACAAACAATAACAGTAAACTTTTTTTCAGAAAAAGAGCAGGCAAATGAGTTCGGCGGCAAGGAGATTAACCTTAAAAAAAATCAGAGCAGTGCCCCGGAATATCTTTCTGCTTCCGTTAAATTTACAAAGGGAAAAGACCAAAAAGATTTGTTCTATTATTCTAAATCAAAACTGATAACTGAGAAATACTAGTTGTAAAAATGCAGTTTTTAAGTGATTGAAAACGGCATTAATATTGGGTATTTTGGATATTGCAGTAAAATGGAGAGTTGCTCGAGTGGCTGAAGAGGCACGCTTGGAAAGCGTGTATAGGGTCAAACTTATCGAGGGTTCGAATCCCTCACTCTCCTCTGATTATAAAAATAAAAATCCGTTTCAATTTATGTTGGAACGGATTTTTTATTTATGTATTTCTTACAAACTTCAATAAAAAATCTAAAACTCAAAATACCTGTTTTCCAATTCGACACTAAGCTTATAGCTTGCATTGCCGTCTGAAGGTTTTACGAGTATTTTATACTCTCCGCTTACGGTAATTGCTCCTAAGAATTCTGTTGTCTTATTGCTGTCAGCAGTATTCTCCAGCAGTTTTCCCGTCTTAACAATTACAACAGTGAACACAGCATTATCCTGAACTGAAGTTATTGAAACTTTCAGATCCTGATTTTTATTTGCTCTGAAAATATACGTATCGGTATCTCCGGTTACAACCGCTCCCGAAAAAATGAACCAGGGTTTCCCTTTTTCAAATTTTATTCTTTTATAAATGCCGTCAGCATTTACAAGGGTAACTACTGTGAACAAGAACAATATGGCTAAAACAATTTTTTTCATAAAACTCTCGATATTATATTTTCCAACTACTGTTTATAACTACAGAAGTATAAAAAAAGTTTTATGATTTTTTTACAGATAAAAAAAATCCCTCCGGAAATAATTCCGGAAGGATTCTGTATACTTCGAGTATTTTTTAAATCAGATTAATCTACGCCAACATTCAGCGTGTAGGTTGTGTTTCCTCTTGTACCGCCAACGATAATTTTATAATCGCCTGAAGAAGGAAGCGTTCCCATAAAGCTAGTTGCATCGTCACCATCACCGGCGCCTCTGAGATATTTTCCGGTCTTAGTATCTTTTACCTGAAAAACCGCATTATCTTCATCGGAGGTGATTGTTATTGTCATCGTCTGATTTTTACTTGCTTTCAGTAAATATGTGTCTCTATCGCCTCTTACAACTGAGCCTTCATAAGTAGCGGCTGACTGGCCTTTTTGAAATTTTACTCTTCGTGTAATCCCATCTGCATTTACCAGTGTGGATACAACAAAGAAAAGTACAAAGAACAATACTAATTTTTTCATAATGGGGTAGATTTGTTTTTTTATTTAATTTAATTAATCAATATTGAATTTTCCATTGGTAATTATTGCAACTTCTTCGCCTGATTGTGTATATCCTTTAACGCTAATTTCAGGTGAGCCAATCATAAAATCAGTATGCACTAACGAATAATTGCATCCGCCTTTTTTAAGCTCTTCATTACTTGTAAGGTCCTGTCCGTTTGAAAGGCATGAACCGAATCCCCTGCCTAATGCAATATGGCATGCAGCATTTTCATCATATAGAATGCTGTTGAATATCAGTCCGCTTTCAAAAACCTTCGAGTAGCCATCAACCAATGCAACTTCACCAAGATAGGAAGCGCCTTCATCTATCTTAAAATATTTTTCTAGTATTTCTACATTATTATCGGCACCGAAGTTTACAACTTTTCCTTCTTTAAACTCAAACCAGATACCGTATATCTGTGTTTCAAGAACTTTCACAGGCTTAGTAACTTTTGCTCTGCCGTTCGTTCTTCTGAAATCAGGTGTAGTAAATACTTCTTCTGTCGGAAGATTAGGAATAAACTTTCTTCCGCTAGCTGAAGTTGTAAAGCCTCCGCGCCATACTGAAGTTTTATTGATGCCGACTTCAAGTTCTGTTCCCGGAGCAATAAAAACTAATCTGTCTAAATTTAAATCAGTAAGATATTTGCTTCTCCTCACTAATGTCTCTGCGTGTGTTCTCCATGCTTCAACAGGGTCTTTCGCATCAAGTCTCATTATCGGAATAATTTTCTCCCATAATTTTTCTTCTGCTTCTGCATTAGCTTCAGTGTTTAAAATTCTGCCTGCCCAGTTTACTCCCGGCACAGCAGCGATTGTCCAGACATTTTTAAAGCTGGTTAAGCTTTTGGATAAATGCGCCATAGCCTGATGCTCTGCTTTTGCCATTATTTGAAATTTGGTTGAGTCAGAATTTTTCAGCACGTCTATTTCTTCCGTGTTATCAATTTTTATTGTTGCCCAGTCATTTGCAAGCAGCTCATTTGCTTTTGTTAAAGCAAAGTTAGGAATGAAACTCAGGTCATCGGTATTTTTATTGTTATCAATTCTGAACTTGCGCATGTAGTCTGAGCCTAAATTTAAGTCAACGAATTTCGCGCCGTTTTCATAGGCAGTCTGCCCCAGCAGCAAGCCGAAATCAAAATTCCTTACACCGCAGTTTATTACCAATGACTGTCCTTCATATAAATTTACTCCGGCTTTGATAATAATATCACAGTATTTTTTGAGATATTCTTTATTCATTTATGTTGTTTTAGTTTTTATTTTTTATCAGGAAGAACATCTTCCATTATTAATCTGTACTCTATTAAAGGAGCACTGTCTTTATATAATTTTAAATTTCCGTTTGAGAGCTTAAAGTTATTAATTTTTTTCAGGTTATCATAGATTGCCATATCAAGTCTGTCATCATCGCACGCCATTTTAGTTGAAACAAAATCGCTGAATGAAATATTAGAGCCGTTTAAAATCATATTTCCTGAAAAAGTATTGCAGCCGTCATTTCCATAAACTTTTCCTTCAGATATATTAAATGTTATATATGCTTTTGTTTCACCGACGGTTTTTGTTGTTCCGTTTTGAATTAACGAAGTAAGCGCAAATTTTCTCTTATCGATTTCCTCGCTTTCATTTTTTAACTCATACACAAGAAGAAGTTTTTTTCCTTTGTAAAATTTTAGAGCTGTACCGCTGAGCTTATATCTGTCTGCTTTATTTAAATTTGAAGGAAGGAAATTCCAGATTTTATTATCTGGACATGCCATCTGTGTCGTGCCAAGATTTCCGAAATTGACTTTTGAATTATTGAATTCAACCTGTCCGAAAAAAGTATTGCAGCCGTCATTTCCGTTAACTCTGTTTTCATCTAGATTGAAAGTTATAAAGGCTTTTGTCTGCTCAATATCTTTATTAAACGAACCATCCATATCCAATCCCGCTAATACATATTTTTGCCCGTTTAGCGCAGCCCAGTTTTTATCTGAGATAACCATTGTCGCCTTCTTGCTCAGAGTTTTTATCAGTGTGTATTCATAAGTTCTGCCTGCTCCCATATTCGTACTTAGCTTTTTGGAAACCAGCAATTCATATTCATAACCTTCTTTGTATTTGAAACCTTTTATCTTGCCATATAAGTTATGCCATTCTTTTGCATTCTTTTGTTTATATAAAAGACAGTCGAAAATCTTTGTATCTTCACAAGTCGATTTTTTATTTGCAATAACAAGAGTATCCTCAGGAAGAGTCTTGCTGATAATCTTCTTTAAAGAGTAATACGGCGCTGAATTCGAAGGAGAGTTTTCATAATAAGATTTCTGTACCAGCAGCTTATATTCATAGCCTTCATCAAATGTAAAACCGTCGATTGAAGAAACAAAAATATCATAATCTTTTTCGGGAGAATCTTTCATCTGATAACACTGCACTTCCAGCATTCCTTTGCACCTTGTCATTTCAGAAGCGACGTAAATAGTCATTTCCTGAGCCCATAATAAATCTGAACCTGCTAACATTAAAATAACAAAAAGAATTTTTTTCATAGTATAATAGATAAAATATTTTACATCTTAACAATATACCAATGCTGAATTTCATAATTAATTCATTTTTTAATACAAACTGAAATTTCTATGGGTAAATGAATCACGAAAATTTAATACTTAGGGATTTTTCTTGAATTGTAAGATGAAGGCATATTGGCTATTTTTACTAGATTGTAATTCCCGGAGAAGTGGCAGAGTGGTTGAATGCGCTAGTCTCGAAAACTGGTGTTCTGCGTAAGCGGAATCGAGGGTTCGAATCCCTCCTTCTCCTCAATTAACAATCGCCTTTATCAACTCAATTTACAAACATCTCATATATATTAAATCAACAATGGCTAAAGATAATTTAAGCAAGATAGCGAAGCTGCTCGGAAAATCGGTAGACGATTTCAAGAAAGAAGTAATAGCAGATTTTAAGTTAGCGAATGAAAGCAGGCAGGCAAGTTTACTCGGAAGAAAAGAAGTTTTAACGGGCAAGGCAAAGTTCGGAATTTTCGGCGACGGAAAGGAAGTCGCGCAGATAGCAATGGCTAAGGCATTTAAGAACGGAGATTTCCGTTCGGGATATTACCGCGACCAGACATTCTGTTTTGCCGCAGGTATATCCAATGTAAAAGAATTTTTTGCACAGCTTTATGCAGACCCGAGCATAGAACGTGAGCCGGCATCGGGCGGACGCTCAATGAACGGTCACTTTGCAAACAGACTGCTGGATGAAAACGGCGAGTGGAAAAATTTAATGGAGATGAAAAACACGTCTTCAGATATCTCACCAACTGCAAGCCAGATGGTGCGTTTGGTAGGACTTGCATACGCATCAAAATTGTACAGGGAGAACCCTGATTTACACAACATGACTAATTTTTCCGATAAGGGAAATGAAGTCGCGTTCGGAACAATCGGCAATGCAAGCTGCGCAGAAGGAATGTTCTTCGAAGCGCTTAATGCAGCAGGTGTACTTATGATTCCTATGGCAGTTTCCATCTGGGATGACGGATACGGAATTTCGGTACCGGCACGTTACCAGATTATGAAAGAAAATATTTCTGATATGCTCAGAGGATATGAGTATGATGAAAAAGAAGGAAAAGGATTTTATTTGCATACAGCAAAAGGTTACGATTATCCCGGCTTAGTTGAAATGTATATTAAGGGAATTGCAAACGTAAGAAAAAATCATATACCCGGAATTTTCCACGTTACAGATGTTACTCAGCCCCAGGGACACTCTACATCAGGCTCACATGAAAGATATAAAACAAAAGAAAGACTTGCATGGGAAGCTGACTATGACTGTATTTTAAAAATGAAGGAATGGATGATTGAAAACAATATTACCACTGAAGAACAATGCGTTGAAATTGAAAAAGAAGCAAAGAACTACGCCCGCGATATGCAGCAGGAAGCATGGAAAGAATATCTGGGACCTATAAAAAAAGACAGAGATGATGTAAGAGAAGCTATAAAAGAAATCGCTGAAGGCAGCCAACACAAAGATGCTTTATTAAAAATTGAAAGCACGTTAGACCGCTCAATAGATAATAACAGAAAAGAAATTTGCAAAGCGATTTACGATGTATTAAGAATCACTAAAGATGAAGGAAGCTCGTTCAAAGGGAAACTTATTGCATTAAAAAATAAATTCGTTGAAGAAAACGGAGCACGATACAACGATACTCTCTATAGCAAATCGAAAGAAAGCGCTATGAACGTTGAAGAAGTAAAGCCGGTATTCTCAGAAGAATCCAAAACAATGGACGGCCATCAGATTTTAAATCACTTCTTTGATATTATGCTTAGCCGCGATCCCCGTACATTTGCAATCGGTGAAGATTTAGGTTTCATCGGCGATGTAAATCAGGGTATGGCGGGAATGCAAACTAAGCACGGCGAGATAAGAGTTACCGATACAGGTATCCGCGAAGCAACTATCATAGGTCAAGGTATCGGCAGCGCATTAAGAGGACTAAGACCAATTGTTGAAATTCAATACTTGGATTATCTGCTATACGCTATGCAAATCATCAGTGATGATCTTGCAACATTGCAATACCGTTCAGCAGGCGGACAGAAAGCACCTGTAATTATCAGAACACGCGGACACAGACTTGAAGGCATATGGCACTCAGGCTCGCCGATGGGTTCGGTAATTCATTTATTCAGAGGACTTCATGTATGCGTACCGAGAAGCATGGTGCAGGCAGCAGGATTTTACAATACACTCTTAAAATCAGATGAACCGGGTCTTATTGTTGAAAGGCTTAATGCATACAGATTAAAAGAAAAATTACCGGATAATATTGGGGACGTTTGCGTTCCGCTTGGTATTCCTGAAACATTAATCGAAGGCGACGATGTTACGCTTGTAACATACGGTTCATGTATAGATATTGCTAAAGATGCCATTGCAAAATTAAAAGATGTTGGTATTTCAGTTGAGTTAGTTGACGTACAGACATTATTACCATTCGATATTAATGCTAAGATTGTTGAGTCGTTAGAAAAGACAAACAGAATAGTATTCCTTGATGAAGATGTACCCGGCGGAGCATCGGCTTATATGATGCAGCAGGTAATCGATAGAGATAAAGGTTACAAATTCCTTGACGCGCAGCCGAAATGCATAAGCTCACAGCCGCACAGACCTGCATACGGAACAGACGGCGATTATTTCTCAAAGCCAAACTCGGAAGATGTATTCAGATGTGTGTATGAAATGATGAACGAAGCTGACCCGAAGGCGTACCCGATTTTCTATTAGTATTTAATAGAAAGTAGAATGTAAAAAGCCTGTTCAAATAATTGGACAGGCTTTTTTATTTTAAGATATTATATTCAATACTCAATACTCAATACTCAATACTCAATACTCAATACTTCTTTACTGCAACTCCATATCTTATAGCCTCTTCAAGAATATCAACGTTTATATCTTTCAAAGCTTTGAACTTAATGCAGTAGCCGCTGACGCTTGCCTTACCTATTTTTTTCCCATACGTTTTGGATAAGTAGGTCTTATCTTTTATTCCCATTATATAGATGGAGATACCTGTTGAGTTTGCGCTCAGACCAATTTGATAAAACTCTCTGGATTTTCCATCGGCATATTTTATGGTTTGAGTTCCATATCCAATATTAGGATTAGAAACAATTTTACCTTCACTATTTTTTCCATCCAGAAACCATAATTTACATTTTGGCATTATCTTGAGAATAAAACGATGCAGCTCTTGCATCTCATTGTGTTTTGATTCAGGCTGGCTTGATATGTAATCTTTGATTTGCTCTTCTACTTTCATTCTGTTTGGATTAATTGTTGTGAGCAGAGAATTTAATAAAAATATTTTTTATCATGGATAAGGAAAACTAAAATTAATATTCGCAACATAAAAGTGGAAAGTATTTTTTGTTTGATTTGATTTTCTCCTATGAAAACTGCTCTTATTTCATGATTTCTCCTATGAAAAATCTTAAATCATAAAACAAAAGAGAGAAAATTTCCGAGTTGAAAATAAAAAAAATCTCATTTTCTCCTATGAAAAATTTGTTTATATAGTAAACAATCGTTATTTTTGTATATACCTTTTATTAAATTAACGTAAACATTAATGGCAAAAGCTACCGCTAAAAAAACTGCAAAGAAACCTGCAGCAAAAAAAGTAGTAAAAAAAGCTGCTCCTAAAAAAGCTGCAGTTAAAAAAGTAGTAAAGAAAGCCGCTCCTAAAAAAGCTGTGAAAAAAGCTGCTCCTAAAAAAGCAAAGACCAAAAGAAAACCTAATGCTCAGTTCATGAAACCAATGAACATCGGTGCTGCATTACAGCCAATCGTTGGTGCAAAACCGCTTCCAAGAACTGAAGTTACAAAAAAACTTTGGGCTTACATAAAGAAAAACAATCTTCAAAATCCTGCTAAGAAAACTGAAATAGTTGCTGATGCAAATTTGAAGGCTGTATTCGGCGGAAAGAAAGCTGTAGATATGTTCCAAATGACAAAATTAGTTAACGCTCATTTGTCATAATATTTCTATAGTTACTTTACAAAATATTTAATCCAAAAAGCTCTGTTATTTTTATAACGGAGCTTTTTTGTTTTATAATTGTTATTCCTGCTATTATTCCTGCTTCAGAGAGCGGAGCATTAATTTTTTAGTTGCAGTACCCGGATTTATATTCTTAAATAATATTCCGTACACTTCATCTACTATGGGAGATTCGATACCAAGCTTCTTTGCAAGCTGATAAGATGATTTTGATGTTGCAACTCCTTCAGCTACCATTTTCATTTCATTCAAAATAGTTTTAAGCTTCTTGCCTTGTCCTAACTGAAAGCCTACAGACCTGTTTCTTGAGTGCAGCGAGCCGCATGTGACCACTAAATCGCCTAAGCCTGATAATCCATAGAACGTTTCCCTCTTAGCGCCTAATTTCATTCCCAGCTTCATAATTTCATTTAAGCCCCGCGTAATTATGGCAGCCTTAGTGTTGTCACCGAAACCTGCGCCGTCAGAGATACCTGCAGCTATGGCTATAACATTTTTTAATGCTCCGCCGACTTCCGTACCGATTAAATCCGAAGTTGTGTAGCATCTGAAATACTCATTTGAAAAAATTTTCTGAACAGTGTGAGCAATCTTTTCACTCTCGCAGGCAGCAACTACTGCCGTCGGAATTTTTCTCGATACCTCTTCTGCATGTGAAGGACCTGAAAGCGCTACGAGATTATTTCTTTTAAGTGTTTTAAATATATCGAGTAAAATATCAGAGACGAGAAGGAGTGATTCATTCTCTATTCCCTTTGAAACGCTTACAATAATTTTTTTACTTATATCAATATCTTTTACCGGCTCAAAAACGGGGCGTATAAACTGCGTAGGTGTAGATACAACGAGCACATCAGATTTAGTAATGGCTTCAGATAAATTATTTGTTATATGGATAGACTTGGGAATTTTTACTCCGGGCAGATAATAAAAATTTTCACGAAGATTAACTAATGTATCGAAGTACACAGGATTATATTCCCACAGTGTTACATCATATTTATTATGGCTGAGTAAAATTGCAAGAGTGGTTCCCCATCCGCCGGCGCCAAGAACAGAAATTTTTTTCAAAGGAAATTTGTATTAGTAATTTTTGGAAAATAAAATTAATTGTGATAAATATAAATGAAGAACAGAATGGGGAACACAGATCTTTATGATGGGTGTGATTGCACAGATGAAAACAAATTGTAAACAGAGGTATTACTAAATATACAAATTAATTTTTAAAGGCTGCTTAAATCTGTGCAATCTGTGAAATTCATCTGAATAATCTGTGTTCCTGCCTGAAAAATTTTTAGGGTGGTAGTAATGAGAGGATAAAAAAATGCCCTCCGAAATAAATCGAAGGGCATTAAAATCAGTTGTTGCCGAACGGCGCCTTTATCTTAAATATCCGGATAAGCCAGAGTTTTTCGAATCTGTTTTCATTTCCGTAAAGAAGTCGTTTTATATTTTCTCTGTGATTGTAAATTAAAAGAAGTGAATTGCCTATACAGAAAAATATTAACGTTTTATATCCGTAGATGTTAACGTCAAAAATATTATGCCTGATGAACATTGAAGTCGGGAGAACAAATGAAGCTATGACTGAGCCTAAGGAAACGTAACCTGAAGACAGCAAAATTAAGATAAAAAATCCTACGCTGATAGATACATCGATAGGAGCGAGAGATATAAGCATTCCTAATGCAGTATTAATACCCTTTCCGCCTTTGAACTTAACAAAGACTGAGAATGTATGCCCTAACACTGCGGAAATACCTGCTATGATCTTCAGAACCGTTATATCTTCAAACGGAGTCCAGTTCTCAAATGGAAGCTGTGTATAAAAAAACTTTGATACTAAAAGAACTACAATAAGACCTTTTGCAATATCTACTATCTGAACTAAAATTCCGAGGGGAATGCCTAAAGTTCTGAAAGCATTTGTTGAGCCCAGATTACCCGAGCCGAACTTTCTTATATCTACTTTTTTAAAGAGTTTCCCTACAATAAGAGCGGTCGGAAATGAACCGATCAGATAACTTACAATTATAAGAGAGATTAAATTTAGCATATTTCAATAAAATTATCTTTATCCTTGTTTAAAATCAATTCAAAGCAAAATGGTTAAACAACATTAACAAGATATAAAACAACTGTGAATTTAAAAAGTTCTTATTAAATTATTTGTATAAACAAAAACGGCGCATTAAGCGCCGTTCAATGTAAATTATCGAAATATTTTATTTGCCGATAAATTCGTTTCTTGGTTTAAGCATCATTTTAGCAAGTGCCTCATCGAATTTGAATGTCTGTTTATTCCCTGCGACTCTCATCAAATAATACGGCGGCTCTTCATTTACTTTTAAGAAATCCAGTTCGTAAGGTTTATCAGCGTCAATTTTAATTACATGAGTGAATTTCTTCACTGTATCTAAATTTGCACTGCTGAAGCCCTGGGTATTCATATTCATCAGAAGGTTTAAATATCCTTCCATGTTTGAAAACTGAATAGAATCTTTCCCCAGCATGAATCTGTTTAGTGAATCACGGGTAATTTTAAATGACTCGCCCGGATAAGAAAAATCAATAGACTTAACAGAACCTGACGGAATTGAAACAATAAGCTTTTCTCTCCAGTCTTCAATATTATCTTTAACAAAATTCATTCTAAGGAAGTTTTCAGCGAGGTATATAGAATTTTTATCCGGTCTCTTTATGTATGTCTGTGAAGCGCCTTGTCCTGCGTTTCCTAATACAATTATTCCTTTCTGTACTCCCTTTTCATAAACAGTTAGAGTGGTTTTATTTGAATCGTTAAAACCGTATACATCTGCCTTGGAAGGATTAGTGGAAACCGTTGTGGAAAGAACAAAGTTTTTCAAATCACCAATTGCAGGGGGAACAAAACTGGCTGTAACAGGATAATCTACAGGTTCGGTTTGTCTCCAAATACCACCGATTTTTTGAAGAACTAATTTCTGGTTCTTTCTAACTATTTCTAATTTATCTACATTGGCAGAATCAACTACAAAAAATTCTTTTTCCTTTTCAGGTGTTTTTTCCGTCTCTGTTTTCGTTCCTCTGTCGGTTGTTAAAAAATAAGCAGCTATAACTAAAACTACTAAAACCGCACCTAGAAGATATGTTTTGTTTTTATTCATTTATTTCTTCTGATTTTAATTTTTATTTTAGTTTTTTAATTTGACTGCATAGCTTTTTTACGCATTCTTCTTTGGCTTAACTTGAACAGGCCAAACAATAGTACTGCTGCTGGCGGAAATATTAAATTGAAATATTTTACAAATTTCTTTGTAGAATCTGACACTTCTTCGATAGGAGCTTCAGAAGATTCCTTGCTTCTTATTTCTGCCAATCCTATATCATCAACTAGATAGTCAATCATATTAACAAAGAAAGTAATATTATCTGCAGGCGGTCTGTTTTCCTCGTTTGCAAAATCACCGTCTCCGATTACTATCATGCGGGATTCTTTTTGTGATTCATTAAATGGAATTACTGTAAATGGTGTTGAACCCTGTACAGTATCCTTAGGAGGGGTTTTGCCTGAATAGTAGCTTTTAAATGTACCTTCGTAAATTGCTCCCATCAATAAATTTTTCAAGGTGAATAATGTATCAACGGCTTTCTTATCCATATTCTGAAATTGCTCCAGATTTAAAATGAAGAAATCTTTTGCCAAACCTGATTTATCTGAGGATAACAGTAAGGGCTTTATTTTGACGTTTTTACCTGCTGCAACTGATGTATCTACTGTACTCGCAAATGTTAACGTTACACTCTGAATATTATTAAAGGCAGGA
>JBHEKU010000087.1:0-4125 GCA_041859205.1 Ignavibacteria bacterium
AGCAAGCGTAAGCAGATACATCAATGAAATCTCAAAAAAGTTTTCTTTCTTTCTTAGAAGATATAACGGCAGCGCAAAGACAATTCCGTAAAGCATATAAGCTGCAAAGAAATTTTTAAAGTACACCCAGCCTGCATCGAAGTAAGCCGATGAAAATCCTGTTTTCGCATAGGCAGTGTTCGGGAACGGATATCCGTAGTAGCTTAATCTCCATAGGATAAATAATCCTGTAGGGACTAAATATACTACATAAGTAATTAAATTATTTTTTGAGAAAATATCTTTTATAAATCCTGCTTTGTTATTTTTTATTGATATAAATACTTTATGAATTATTACCAGGCCGAAGAAGTACAATCCTTCAGGGCGTGTAAGCGATGCAAGAAAAATAAATAATGCAAATAGATAATTCGGCTCATCAGAGTTTTTATTTTTTATATAATAAAATATTCCGGCAAGAACGTAAGCAATGAACATACATGTTTCCATTCCGCTGATTGCCCAGAAATTATATGCGCCTGTAAGCACTAATAATATTACAGGGATAAAATTAAAAAGATATGATGACGAATCTGATGTTTTTCCTTTTTTTGAATCCTCTTTGATTTCAATGAGAGAAGAAATTTTAAATGTCTGAAACAAAACAAGTATTCCAAAGCCCATGCTGAGGTACTGTGAAATGCTTTCTATATTCATCTTCATTGCATAAAAGATGCTAAGAAGCAGAACCCATAGAAGATTTGTATAACCTTCAACTTTTTCTCCGGGATTAAAAACCAATCCGTTGCCCTGAACAAAATTTTTCACAAACCGGAAACTGATATATGAGTCATCCTGAATGAAGTTCACCTGATTGCTGAGATAAATCAGCACAAATGAAAGTGCTATCAAAAGAAAATATATTACAGGTCGGTTATCCTTTTGTGCAGCAGGAGTTTTTATTTCATACTTTGTGCTTTGCTTTGCAGCGCTTTGTTTTGCCATTAATAAAAATTAAAAAATTAAAAACTTTAAAAATCTTTTTTAGAATCTATTGAAAATAAAAAACGACTTTGTATTTAAACAAAGTCGTTTAATTTGTTCTATTAAATTTTGATGAGCATTATTTACCCTGATTCATCTTATTTCTTATATCCTGCTCTCTTTGTATAAGATTAGGATCTGCCTGTCTGCTGGTGCCTTTAAGTATTCCGATTATTCTTAATGCATTTGAATAATCTTTTTTGTTTTCATAAGCTTCAAGCAGAACTCTGTAAGGATTATAGTAATCGTTCGGATTTATGTCCGCAGGATTTTTTATTTCTTCTTCAGCCTGCTTTATAACATTATCCATAAGTTCAGTATACTTCGCATCATTCTTCAGGTTCTTATAAAGCACTGCGACAAAATACTCCATTCTGTAATCCATAGGAATAGCGGCAGGAGATATTACTTTATTCATTTTATCCAGAGTTTCTTCTGCAATTTTAAATCTTGTTGAATCCTGCATATAAGTTTCAGCGAGCTTTAGGAATAGATTCCTGTACTGAGAAATCATTCTTTGATGATTTTCATCATAGAAAATTCCGGGCTCCTGTAAACCTCTGAATTTGAATCCGTATTTCGGTGTCTGTGAAGGCACAACGTTTTCATTAAACAAAGATTGTCTTGTCAAAGCAGTATCAACGGCGATACCAGTGTTTGCATTGCCGACTTTATAAGGATAAAGTCTTTGAGCCATTCCCTGCATTGAAAGATATTCACTTAAACCAAGATAGTTATCCTGTGTTACTGTAACTGACCAGTATATAGGTCTTTCAAATTTATTAGCCTTTAAAATATCCATCATTACGATGTCACTTCCTTTAACAATCTGAATCTGTTGTCCCTGCGCATTGTAAGGAGAGCCTTGGAAATTCCATGAAAGTTTAGCAGGAGCATTTCCTTTATTGCGCATTGAATCAGGATATGCTTTCGGCGGAACATCTACTGAAAGGATAGTTTTAGGATCCCATCTATCCGGAGCAATTTTTCTTAGCTGAGCATCGGACAATGTGAACGGAACAGTTAATGCACCGTAAGGTCTTTCGTTCTTCAGCTGAATATTATACCACTCAGTCTGTGCTAAAGAAAGGTTCACAATGCGGACGTCAGTTCTTATTCCGTATGCTGCCTGTAAGCACCATAGAGGGAATGTATCATTATCACCGTTTGTAAATATGATAGCATCTTTTTCGACGCTTTGTAAAATATTATAAGCATAATCAAAAGCAAAATAATTTTTGCTTCTATCCTGATAGTGGTAATTTACCTGAAGCATTCTCATAGGAACAAAGATGAATGATGCGGCAAGGATTAATGCTCCGCCCGCCATCATAGTTTCTTTCTTTGTTGCTTCTCTTATCATTTCAATGATACCGTAAATACCGATGGCTATCCACATGGAATAGACCATAAACGCCCCGACATAAAAGTAATCCCTCTCTCTCGGCTGCGGGTCCTGCTGATTCTGATACAATGCTGTTACAACACCCATGGCGATGAACATCATCATAAATACGAAAGCCATTTTCCAGTCACGCCGGAAATGCACCCATATACCTATTAGCCCCAGCAGCATTGGTATTGCAAAGAATTTAAAATCTACTCCGTCACCCTGATTGTATCCGGCTCTGCCGACGTACTGCCAGAAGAGATATCTTAAAAACATTTCTTTTATCTGATACTTCCACATGAAATCCATATCGCCTGTATAATTTTCCCATGTAGGTCTGTGCTGCGGCTCCTGAGAATATCTTCTCGGTAAAAGCAATGGCTGCTCGCCGTATTGCTCACGATTTAAATATGAAAGAAGCGCAGGTAAGTTATCAGGATTGTTTTCATCTAAAGGAAGATTTGATACATTCGACCTTTGTAGAACTGAAATATATGTGGAGTAACCTAAAATTATTAAAAAGACTGAAAGGCAGAATAAGCTTAATGTTGCCATTTTTTTTGCTCTGCCGTAGTATATACCAAAAACTAAAAGTCCGATAATTATTATTCCGAACATTCCGCTTACGTTCATAAGCGAAGGGAATTTTTTTACTATACCCGGATAAGCAATGAAGAAAGCAACTGCCGAAGCACCTATAGCTATTAGAAGCGAGTTCCTTGTATAATTATATCGTCTGAAGTAAAATAATAAGCCGGCAACAAAAATCATCTGAGCAACGATTAAGTGAATACCTAATGCAAGTCCGCAGACATAGCACAACAATAATAAATATTTATCTGAGCCCGGCTCATCGGCTTTCTCCCACCAAATCATCATTAAGTATGCGCATAAACCGATAAGAAATGTTCCGAAACCATAAACTTCAGATTCTGTTGCGTTAAACCAGAATGAATCGCTGAAAGCATATGATAAAGCGCCGATAGCGGAAGCGCCGCAGACCATTAAGACATTATAAAAAGATTGGGGATTTCCTTTCCAGTTATTAATAACTTTTACACTGAAGAGATAAAGGAATAAAACACAGAACGAACTTGCCATCACTGATAAATAGTTCACCCGTAAACCTATATCAGCAGTTGTCGGAAACATAGTAAAAATTTTCCCTACTAATGTGTGAAGCGGTGCTCCGGGCGGGTGGGGCACGCTAAGTGTAAACGCGCATGCAATAAACTCACCACAGTCCCAGAATGAAAGAGTCTGTTGAACCGTCATTACGTAAATAATGGTCGCAAATAGAAATACGAATAATCCCGTAATCTTATTAAAAGTCTTAAAATTCATTTAGTTTTTCTTGTATTTTCGGCTAAAAAAATTGTGGATAAGTACTGAAATTAAAGGAATTATGATTGATATTCAAGATAAAGAGAGAGTGGAAATTGTTTTTTTACAATAAAAAAAGCGGATTATTTCTAACCCGCTTTGATACAATAATAGACTGTTAAAAAAATCAGAAACCTAAATTGAAACCAAAACCTGCTGAAATCTGAATGTAGCTTCTTGAAGCTAAGTCATAAGCTGTATTTAAAATAATCAGGTCATCCTGTCCTCCCGCAGTGTGTGTCCACTTTTCACTGAAAGTTACATCTGACTTCTTTAGTATATTATGATACTTTATACTAATGTTCACAAATGATTTCGGACTTGCCGAT
>JBHEKU010000002.1:0-45953 GCA_041859205.1 Ignavibacteria bacterium
CATCCCGATGTATTTGAGCTTGATGCTGCATCAAACAGAGGTATAGATGACGTTCGCGCTATTCAGGACGCTGCAAAGTTTTATCCCATCAAAGGAAAGAAAAAATTCTTTATAGTCGATGAAGTTCATATGCTTACAGGGGCAGCGTTCAATGCAATGCTTAAAACCCTTGAGGAGCCGCCGGAGTATCTTGTATTTATTTTAGCGACTACAAATCCCGAGAAAGTCCCGCAAACAATTTTAAGCCGCTGCCAGAGATTTATTCTGAAGCGTATTAAGATAGATGAGATAATGGGCAATATAAAAGAGATTGCCAAAGAAGAGAAAATAAAAATTGATGAAGAGTCGTTGTTCTTAATTGCAAAACTGGGTGACGGCGCGCTGAGAGATTCACAGGGAATTTTTGATATGGCTGTTTCTTTCTGCGGAGAGAATATTAAGTTCGAAGAGCTTAATAAATTTTTAAATCTACCCGATAAAGAAACGTTCTTCAAAATCTCGGATTTTATCCATGAAGGAAATTCAAAAGAAATTATTTCTTTGTTTAATTCATTGATTGACCAGGGATTCGACTTGCAGACTTTCTTTAACGGACTAATTGAACATTTAAGAAATTTATTAATCATAACTTCTACGAGCAACGTTGAGCTATTAAGCGAATCCGATGTAATAAGAAGCCGTTATCTTGAGACTTCAAAAAAATATACTGAAGGTCAGGTATTACGACTTCTTAAAATTTTATTTGAGAGCGAAGGAAGATTTAAATTTTCAGGCAATCAGAAATTATTGCTTGAGTCGATTTTAATAGAGCTTTGCAGAGTGAATGCAGAGGTGAAAGACTTATCTGAAATGATTGCAGTTGTAAACTCTTTAAAGAACAGAAGTGGTGAAGCAAAGCCTGTAAAACAAAATTTCAGGATTACACAGTCAGTGGTAGAAGTTGATAAAGCTATAGCGAAAGAAGAAAGTAAACAAGAAGATGTAAAGAAGACTTTAGCTGAGATGATAAAAGAAATGTTTGATGCTGAGGACTACGAAATTCCGGGACAGGCTTCGAAGTAATATCTTAACCACAGAGTACACAGATTAATTACACAGAGAACACAGAGATTCTGAATTTTAGTTTTAAATTTTAGTTGTTTATCATTTCATACTCTGAGTTTTTCTATTTTGCCGAAGAATAGCGGATTTAAATTCTGATAAAATTGCCATGGCTTTCAAGCCGTGGAGAAAAAATTGAGTATGTAATTTGGCTTTAGCCAAATCGGTGATTGCCCTAAAGGGCGCACTTGGTTTGTTAAATTAGTATCCACGCCTTAAAAGGCGTGGCAATTTAAATATAAAATTAGAATACTCCATTTATAAACAACCAATGAAAGATAAAAAATACTACTCCATCAAGAAAAATTTTTTGGCGATAGAGGAGCAATACTCAGATTACAAAAATTCAAAAATTGCAATTTTACCTGTGCCTTATGAAGTAACGACTTCCTATGGAAAAGGAACAGCAAGAGGTCCTATGGCAATTTTAAAAGCTTCACATTATGTTGAGTTTTTTGATGAAGAATTAAATCGTGAATTATGTTTTGAAAAGGGAATCTGCTCGGTAAAGCAATTGGATATGACGGATAAAAGGGGAAGCGCAGCACTTGAATATATACAGAAGCATGTTGCCCAGTTAATAGCAGATGATAAATTTGTTGTAACGCTTGGCGGCGAGCATACAATTTCCACCGCTCCTATAAAAGCGCACTTCGATAAATATCCTGATATGACAATTCTTCACTTTGATGCTCACTCTGATTTGAGAGAGGAGTACGAAGGAACGAAATTTTCCCATGCATGCTTTGCAAAAAGAGTATCGGAGTTCACAACAAATATTACTCAAGTTGGTATACGCGCTCAAAGTATTGAGGAGTTTTCATACATTAAAGAAAAAGATATAAAGACATTTTATGCCTATGAAATCCGTAACGGAAGATACGGTGTTGACTGGCAGAACATGGTGCTATCAACTTTAAGCGATAACGTTTACATAACATTTGATGTGGATTATTTTGATCCTTCCATTATGCCATCAACCGGAACTCCCGAGCCGAACGGTTTATACTGGGCAGAGACAATGAATTTGCTGAAACGTTTAGGTGAGACAAAGAACGTTGTAGGATTTGATGTAGTTGAACTTGCTCCGAGAAAAGATTTCACATATCCTGATTTCATGACAGCAAAACTGATTTATAAGATGTTGAATTACTTTATAAAATAATTTTAACTTAGACTAAAACTTAACCACAGAGTACACAGATTATTAACACAGAGAACACAAAGAAAAAACAAAAGAATTGTGGGTTTAAAAAGTTATTAAAAATAGTTTCTAATAAGAATTAATTCTTATTAGGCAAACTCTGTGTTTTCTGTGTAGAAACTCTGTGACCTCTGTGGTTAAACAAAATCATTTATGAATAAGAACGAAGTTAAAAAATATGCTCTTGTAGTAAACAAGAAACTTGCAGAGTTATATCCGAACGCAAAGTGCCATATAGATTTCAAAAATAGTTTCGAGTTATTGATATCGACCGTTCTTGCTGCACAATGCACCGATATCAGAGTGAATGCAACTATGGTTCCGCTTTACAAATCAAAATACAAAAAGCCTCAGGATATATTGGATGACGGCCTTGAAAATTTTCGGACTGAAATTAAGTCTATCAACTTTTTCAACAATAAAGCAAAGGCAGTTATTGCAATTTGTGAAGTACTTGTAGAGAAGCATAAAGGTAAAGTCCCCTGTGATATGGATGCGCTTACTGAACTTGCAGGAGTCGGAAGAAAATCAGCAAGCGTTGTGCTTGGAAATACATGCGGAGTGAAGGATGTTATAATTGTTGATACACATTTGAAAAGAGTTTCAGGCAGACTTGGCTTAATAAAAAATGAAGACCCGACTAAAATAGAATTTGAATTAAAAGAATTAATTCCACCGACTGACCAGTGGCATTTCTCAATGAGAATCGGCGAGCATGGCAGAGTTGTGTGCCACGCAAAAAAACCGAACTGTCCCGAATGCGCTTTTAATCAGTCCTGCCCATCAAGTCTTGTAAGAGCTTAGTTATTTTTTAAAATAAAAATACTGACTATGAAAAATCAAAGACACACTTTGGCAAAGATAATTCTGACTATTATCTTTTTATTTTCAGTTTCAGCTTATGCAGATTCTCCATATAGCCATTCGACATGTATAGTAAAGTTCAAAGATAATTCCGTTTTATATAAACAAATACGAGGCACCATTAATGCAACTGACGGACGGAGAATTAATCTTGAGACTCTATCTTTATTAAGTTCAGAGCTTCATTCATTCGGCTTAAAATATTTTATAAAAAATATTACTGCTGCAAAACCAAATGCAGATGAAACTGAACTTCCTGCAGGCATGCAGAGGATTTTCTTTTTTGAACTGAACAGTAAGCAAGATATGGAATCTTATATTGCGCAGCTTAAAAATGAACCGTTCATTGAATATGCAGAGTATGATTTTATAGGTTACGGAAGCGGCAAGCCTGAAGGGACAAGTGTTATTCCAAATGACCCGCAGTTTGGAAATCAATGGGGACTTAGAAATACAGGTCAGGTAATAAACAGCATTACAGGAATTGCAGGTAACGATATTAATATTGCAGGAGCATGGGATATAACAACAGGTAGTCCTAATATAAAAATCGGAGTACTTGATTCGGGAATGCCTTTGGCAGCAACTGAGTTTACGGGAAGATTAACACCCGGATATGATTTTGCAAACAACGATAATAATCCAACCGATGATCAGGGGCACGGCTCAAATGTCGGGAGTATCATAGGAGCAAAAGGAAATAACGGTTCAGTGATGGCTGGAGTAAACTGGAACAGCAAAATAATTCCGGTAAAAATATTGGATGCAAATAATTCGGGATTATATTCTTGGTGGGTTGAAGGCATAATGTATGCAGCAGATAGCGGAGCGAAAGTTTTGAATATGAGTGTCGGCGGAAGCGGTTTCAGTCAGGCATTGCAGGATGCAGTTACGTATGCAAACTCAAAAGGTGCAATTGTAGTTGTCTGTATGATGAACAATAACAACGCTGTGCCATATTATCCGGCTGCATTTGATAATGTTATTGCTATCGGCGCAATAAATAATCGCGGCAAGAGAGCAGTCCCTTTTTGCTGGGGCGGCGGCAGCAGTTATGGTTCGCATATAGATTTCTGCGCGCCGGGTGAAATGATACTCGGGTTGAATTATCAGAATACAAATGCAGTTACTTACTGGTGCGGAACGTCGCAGGCTACTCCTATGGTAACAGGCATAGTAAGTCTAATGCTCAGCAAAAATCCGAATCTTAGTTATTCATCAATTTATAATATTCTTAAAGCATCTGCAATTGATACACTTGGGAATAGAAATGCAGGATGGAATCAGTTTTATGGCTGGGGCAGAATAGATGCTGCGTTTGCATTAGCACAGGTAATTCCAGCAGTAAATACAATCAGCACTGAAGTACCCGCAGAATTTTATCTATCGCAGAATTATCCGAATCCGTTTAATCCGAGCACAAAAATTTCATTCGGAGTCTCGGTTTCTTCAGATGTAAAAATGAATGTGTATGACTTATCAGGAAAAGAAATTGCAGAGTTAGTGAATGAAAGAGTTCAGCCGGGTAAATACGAAGTTACATTCGATGCTTCTGCGCTTGCGAGCGGAACATACTTTCTAAGAATAAATGCAGGAAGCTATACTGAATCTAAAAAAATTACATTACTTAAATAAATAAAATAGAAAAATACTAAATGCCAAAACCTTTCTCAGATGAAACACTATCAAAGATAGAAGTTATATTAATGGACCTTGACGGATGCCTTACAACCGGACATATTGTTTACCTAAGCTCAGGCGAAGATTTAAAAATTTTTAATACACATGACGGTTACGGAATTGTGAGAGCAAGAAAGCTCGGGATGAAGTTCGGAGTGATAAGCGGGATGAGTTCGCTTGTGAACCAAAGAAGAGTTGAAAGATTACAAATAGACCATTTGTATCAGGATGTAGACGATAAGACGCTCCCCTATAAAGAGCTTAAAGAAATGTATAAGCTTGAAGATGAAAATTTTGCATATATAGGTGATGATGAGTTTGACATAGGGTTATTGAAGCTGGTGGGATTTTCCTGCTGTCCCAATAATGGAATGTCGGAAGTAAAGAAAAATGTTGACTACATTTGCGCAAAAGACGGCGGACAGGGCTGTGTGAGAGAGATTATTGATATGATTTTGAAAGCGAAGGGATTGCTGCCAACCCATTCTTAATTTAAATTTTTTTACAAATGAATATTATACTATTTGAAGACGGGAATTACAAGAATCTTTTCCCGATAAATATTCTCCGCCCTAACTTTGAAATAAAATGCGGAGTATCGAATCTTCTTGCAAAGCATTTAAGACGCGTTCCGGAAGGTTCGCAGGTAACTCTGCACGTGCGTAAGACATTGCAGGAATATGTTATGATGAAATATCCCGAGGCAGCGATTAACAAAGTTGATGTGAAGAAACCGTATGTTTTTCTGAATTCAAAAGTGATTTATTCAAAGAGCTTTTTTGAAAATCTGCCGAAGGCAAAGACCGATATAGTTTTAATAGATAAAAATAAAACAGTTTTATATGCAACAGTCTCGGGAGCGAATGTAAAAAAGATATCAGTAAAGATTTCAAAAGGCGCGCCGCTTACATTGCTTGATTTTAAAAAGCCGAAAGTAAAAGTTACTGAGTACAAAGAGAAAGATGTGAAAGTTATTGAGTACTCATGGGACACAATGAGATTTTTAGAGGGAGAGTTGAAAAAAGAGTTGCACTTCCTCTGCAAGGATTCGAACACATTAACTCATCCGAAAGCTAAAGTTGCTCCGATAGTAATTCTTGATGACTCAGCAGGGAAAATATATGTATCCGAACATGCAGTGATTGAACCGTTCTCATATATAAAAGGACCATGTTTCATAGGTAAAAATGCACTGGTGAAATCCGGCAGCAAAATTTATGGACCGGTATCCATCGGTGAAGGCTCAAGAGTATCGGGTGAGATTTCAGGATGTATTTTCCATGCAAGAGTAAACAAGCAGCACGATGGCTTTGTCGGCAACTCTTATTTCTCTGAGTTTGTTAATCTTGGTGCAGATACTGTAACAAGCAACCTGAAAAATAATTATTCGAAAGTAAGAGCGAAGCTCTTCAAAAAAGAATACGAAACCGACTTGCAGTTCTTAGGAAGTATAATCGGCGACCATACGAAAATCGGCATTAACACAATGCTGAATACAGGCACGGTTATCGGGACGTTTGCAAATATTGCAGGCGGAGGATTTCCAGATAAATTCATTGATTCGTTTTCATGGTATATCATAGGTAAAAAGCCTGTGAAGTATAAAATTCCTGATGCATTAAAGACGTGTGAAATTGTATTGAGCAGACGCGGAATAAAAATGACTAAGGAGTTTGAGAAATTAATTAAAGCAAAGTATTAAATACGTTCCGACGCTCGAGCATCGGAACGAGGAAAAAAAATTTGGGCTGGATAATAGCGTTAGGTGTAATTGTAGTATTAGTTATAAGTGTTCTTTTATTTTTGAAGTCTAACGTTTTCGGAGCGTTGCCGGAAGAAGGAAAATACTTATCCTCGCCGAATTATAAAAACGGAGCGTTTAGAAATCTTGAAGTGACTCAAATGATGGTTCACAGCACCAATATGAATATGCTCGGAGCATTATGGAAATTCTTAAATAAGCCGAAAGATACTGAACCGCCAAGAGCTTTGCCATTAGTGAAAACAGATTTGAAAAATCTGAATTACGATGCTCCTGCAATTGTGTGGTTTGGGCACTCATCCTATATAATCTCTTTCAAAGGAATAAATATTTTAGTTGACCCTGTTTTCAGCGGAAGAGTTTCGCCTGTTCCTATTACGGGCAAAGCGTTCAAAGGTACTAATTATTATCAGGTGGGGCATATGCCCGATATTGATATTTTGATTCTTACACATGACCATTATGACCATCTTGATTATAAAACCATCACTGAGCTTCATCCTAAGGTAAAAAAGATATATACTTCGCTTGGTGTTAGTCCGCATTTATTAAAGTGGGGAGTTGCGCAGGGAAAGATAAACGAGATGGACTGGAACTACTCTGAGAATGTCTCTGAAAATATTAAGTTGACTGCATTAACGGGAAGACATTTTTCGGGGAGACAGTTTAAGAGAAATCAGTCGCTTTGGAATTCCTTTGTGTTGGAGTTCTTCGGATACAAAATTTATATCGGCGGAGATTCAGGTTACGGAAAACACTTTAAAGAAATTATTTCTAATTATGGACCGTTTAATTTAGCCTTAATTGAATGCGCGCAGTACGGCGAAGGCTGGCCGTATATACATATGACTCCCGAACAAAGCCACCGGGCAGCGATAGAGATAAATACAAAAGTGTTATTCCCGGTTCACTGGGGAAAGTTTGCTCTGGCTTTACACCCCTGGGATGAGCCGATGAAAAGATTGTTGGCTGCGAATAAAGGTAAAGAAGTTGAGATTACTACTCCGATGATAGGAGAAGTTGTGGTGATGAAAAAGGAATTGCCGAAGAGTAAGTGGTGGGAAAGGATTTAAAAAGTTCCCGTTACGAAGCTCCGGCTTCATAAAGTTTTCAATAATATTTGATACCGCCCCCTTAATCCCCCTCCTTCTAAAGGAGGGGGAAGATGAGTGTTCTCATTCCCAAACTCTGTTTGGGAATGCATATATCGCGAAACTCTGTTTCGCTGCGAAGCAGAGCTTCGCGGCATAGTTCCGTCCCAAACGGGAGTTTGGGACGGAGTACTTAAAATGCTGGATGACCTGATCCCACTAAAGTGGGACCAGGTCGCTCCCATTTTCAATCCTATTTTGCAGAATAGGGCAATTGTAGTCAATTGAATAAATTTCGAATATTGAGTATTTTGTTTATTCAATATGTTTTGCAGTACATTTTGGGCGGTTAGCTCAGTTGGTTAGAGCGCTACGTTGACATCGTAGAGGTCATTGGTTCGAATCCATTACCGCCCACTGAATTTTTTACAGATTCAATAAAACATGATTCACATTATAAAGATAAATATAGCCATTTTCCAATTCTCACGCTTCACGCGAACGCCTCATGCTATACCCAGCTCACTCTTTTAAACAAAATTTTAAAATTTAAATTGAAGATTGATTCGCAAGAGGCGGGTCATTCATTTAACTATATGGATAACAAAATTAAAATAACTTTCCCTGACGGAAGCGTTAAGGAATTCGATAAAGGAGTCTCTGCATTCGATATTGCAAACTCCATTAGCAAAAGACTTGCCGAAGAAATACTTGTTGCAAAGGTAAACGGCGTAGATAAAGATATTAACGCACCGATAAATGAAGATGCTGAAATAAAATTATTCAAGTTCGATTCGGATGAAGGAAAAAAAGTTTACTGGCATACAACTTCGCACATTATGGCACAAGCAATTGAAGAATTATTTCCGGGAGCAAGATTCGGTGTCGGTCCTCCTATAGAAGGCGGATTTTATTACGACGTTGACTCCGATAAAAAATTCACAGAAGCAGAGTTAAAGAAAATTGAAGACAAGATGCTTGAAATCGCAAAACGCGATTTGAAGCCGCACAGAATTGACATGCCGAGACTTGAAGCGATTGAATATTTTAAATCAAAACGAAACGACCCGTACAAAGTAGAAATTCTTGAAACAATTGCTAAAGATGAAGATAATGTTTCGCTTTATGAACAAGGCAACTTTACTGATTTATGCCGCGGTCCGCATCTTCCTTCAACTGCAAAAGTGAAAGCTGTTAAATTGCTTTCAGTTTCAGGTTCATATTGGAGAGGCGATGAAAACCGTCAGATGCTTCAGAGAATTTACGGAATATCTTTTCCTAAACAGAAAGAATTAGATGAGCATTTAAACAACATTGAAGAAGCGAAGAAAAGAGACCACAGAAAACTCGGGCAGGAGCTTGAGTTATTCATGATTTCGCAGGCAGTAGGAAGCGGTCTTCCTATCTGGCTGCCTAAAGGCGCAATTGTCCGTATGGAGCTGGAAAACTTCTTAAAGAATGAGCAGTTCAAAAGAGGCTACGAGCCTGTTTATACTCCGCACATAGGAAAAATTGAATTATATAAAACATCAGGTCATTATCCTTATTATAAAGAGTCGCAGTTTCCTCCATTGGAGTTTGAAGATGAGACAGGAAAAAAAGAGCAGTACTTATTAAAGCCGATGAACTGCCCGCATCACTTTCAGGTTTATAATCATAAGCCGAGAAGTTATAAGGATTTGCCTGTGCGTTTAGCTGAATTCGGAACTGTTTACAGATACGAGCAGTCAGGTGAGCTTGCAGGACTTTTACGCGTTCGCGGATTTACACAGGATGACTCGCATATTTTCTGCAGACAAGACCAGTTACTGGATGAAGTCTGTAATGTAATTGAGTTAATTCAATTCGTCTCAAAAACAGTTGGTTTTAATGATCTTCAGGTTAGATTATCATTAAGAGATAAAAATAATAAAACAAAGTACGGCGGAACTGATGAACTTTGGGATAGAGCAGGACAGGATGTAATTGATGCAGCAAATAAAATGGGGCTTAAATATTTTATATCGGAAGGTGAAGCAAGTTTTTACGGACCCAAGATTGATTTTATTTTAAAAGACTCACTCAACAGAAAATGGCAGCTTGGAACAGTTCAAATTGATTATGTGCAGCCGGTAAATTTCGATATGCTTTACACAGGGGCAGACGGTCAGAAGCACAGACCCGTTGTAATTCACAGAGCGCCGTTCGGCTCGATGGAAAGATTTGTTGCTTTGCTGATAGAAAACTTTGCAGGATACTTCCCGCTGTGGTTAGCGCCGGTTCAGGTGATGGTAATTCCGCTTACAGATAACCATAAAGAATATGCGCAGAAAGTACACGATGAAATGAAATCTCACAATATTCGGGTCAGTTTAGACGAAAGAAACGAAAAAGTTGGCTATAAAATACGTGAAGCCGAAAATAAAAAAATCCCATATATGCTAGTTTTGGGCGATAAAGAGGTAAATGAAGGATTAATTTCGATTCGTGAGCATAAAAAGGGCGATACCGGAAAAATGGAATTGAATAAATTTATAGAAATTATTAAATTAAAGGTTTCCAAAAAAGATATTTTTTATTAATTAAATCCAATACAGTATTAAAGATAATAAACGCTTCCGCGAAAGAACCAACAATTACATAAACGCTCCGCAGTTAAGAGTGATTGACGAAAACGGCGATGCCTTAGGTGTACTGTCTAATTTTGAAGCAAAGAAATTAGCGCAGGAAAAAGGGCTCGATTTAATCGAAATTTCGCCAAATTCAAACCCTCCTGTTTGCAGAATTTCCGATTACGGTAAATTCAATTATGAAAGACAGAAGAAGGAGAAGGAAGCCAAGAAAAATCAGGTAGTTATGACGGTTAAGGAAGTACGTTTTAACCCGAATACCGATACGCATGATATTGAATTTAAGACGAAACATCTTTACAATTTTCTGATGGAAGGACATAAAGTAAAAGCTTACGTTATGTTCAAAGGCAGAATGATTACGCACCCTGAGTTCGGACGAAAACTGATGGACGATATTGTGAACAAGCTTTCTGAAGTAGGAAAACTTGAAGCACCTCCGAAAATGGAAGGCAAGCAATTGATTGCTTACTTCATGCCGGATAAAGCAAAGATTGCTGCGATTAACAAGTTCAGACAAAGAGAAGCAAAACTGATTGCTAAAGAAAATGCTATGGAAGCCGGACAAACCGCTCCGAAAGATGCAGTTGTAAATGAAGAAGTAACAAACGACGCAAGTCAACAAGAAGAAAAACTAACATCAGATAATAATTCTGAAGGGAATATAGAAAATGCCTAAAATGAAATCCAACAGAGCTGCTGCTAAGAGATTCAAAGTAACAGCTACAGGGAAACTGAAAAGAAGTAAGTCTCACAAAAGACATATTTTAACAAAGAAGTCAAGCAAAAGAAAAAGACATCTTGGTACAGCTACCCTGGTTTCCATACCGGAAACAAGAAAAATGCTTAGATTAATCCAAGCATAATATACAATTATAAGCCCGCTTAAATGACGGGGAACGTATAATAATTTTAAAAATTAAAATAAACAAATGCCACGTTCAAAAAACAAAGTCGCATCGCACAGAAGAAGAAAAAGAATCCTCGAGAAAGCTAAAGGATATTTCGGAGCGAGAAGTAAAGTCTATACAGTTGCAAAAAACTCCGTAGAAAAGGGTTTAACACATGCATACAAAGACAGAAAAACAAAGAAGAGAGTTTACAGAAGCTTATGGATAACAAGAATTAACGCTGCTGCAAGATTGAATAACACTTCTTACTCAAAGTTAATCGATGCGTTAAACAAAAAGAATATTGATATAAACAGAAAAGTTCTTTCTGATTTAGCTTACAATAATCTTCCTGCATTCAATGAAATAGTAAGATTCGCTTTAGCGTAAATTTTTCTTTTACATTACGGTTATTTTTACAAAAGGCGAGCGAAAACTCGCCTTTATTATATATAATCCTTTTGACTATGCTTGACAACTTAAAAAATATAACAGCTGAAGTAACGGATGAAATAAAATCGGTAAACGATTTAAACTCGCTGGAAGAATTCAGAATAAAATATTTAAGCAGAAAAGGAATTATTGCCTCCCTGTTTGAAAATCTCAAAGACGTACCAAAAGAAGAAAAAGGCGCTTACGGAAAACATCTTAACGAGTTAAAAAATCTCGTTAATAATCTTTTCGAAGAAAAGAAAAATTCCTTCGGCTCTGCTGAAGAAAAATCCGACATAGATATTACATTAGAATGCAGAACCTACAATGAAGGCACACGCCATTTAATTTCCAAAGCACTTGAAGAAATTTCCTCCATATTTGTAAAAATCGGATTTAAAATTTACGACGGTCCTGAAATTGAAACTGAGTTTCATAATTTCGATGCGCTGAATACACCTGACTATCATCCGTCAAGAGATATGCAGGATACTTTTTATATTGATGAAAAGGACAAACCATCGAACGAACACGGTAAAATTTTATTAAGGACTCATACATCTCCGGGGCAGATACGCGCAATGCTGGGACATAAGCCGCCGATAAGAATTATTTTACCGGGCAAAGTGTTCCGTAATGAAGCAATAAGCGCAAGAAGCTTATCGCAGTTTCATCAGATTGAAGGATTGTACGTTGATAAAGATGTTACATTCGGAGATTTAAAAGGAACTCTTGATTACTTTGCAAAACAATTTTTTGGTGACGATTTAAAAACAAGAATGAGACCATCGTTCTTTCCTTTCACTGAGCCCTCTGCTGAAGTTGATGTAGAGTGTTTCATTTGTAAAGGTGAAGGATGCAGGATTTGCAAACATACAGGCTGGGTAGAAATTGCCGGCTGTGGAATGGTAAATCCTAAAGTATTTGAAAACGTCGGGTACGAAGAAGGCGAATACACAGGCTTTGCGTTTGGAATGGGAATTGAGAGAACAATCATGGTGAAATACGGAATTCCCGATATAAGGATGTTCTACGAAAATGATGTAAGATTTTTAAAGCAGTTTTAATTTAATTTAAACAAAAAAAATTGAAAAACTTTTTAATATTATTTACAGCAGCATTGCTTATTACTTTTGCATCAAATTTTAATAAAGCGATTGCGCAAGAGAGCAATACAAAAGTTGCGCAGTTAGAAACATCTTTAGGAACAGTTAAAATAAAATTATTTACTAAAGAAGCTCCTATAACAACACAAAATTTTATCGACCTTATTAATAGAGGTTTCTACGACGGAATAATTTTTCACAGAGTGATTGACGGCTTTATGATTCAGGGCGGTGACCCAACAGGTACAGGTATGGGCGGCTCAGGTACAGTTATTCCTGATGAATTCAAAACAGGCTTATCTCACGGCAAGCCGGGAATACTATCCATGGCAAATGCAGGTCCGGGAACAACAAGTTCACAGTTTTTTATTACTCTCACACCACAAGCCAGACTTGACGGCGGCTATTCAATCTTCGGCGAAGTTATCGAAGGCATGGAAGTAGTAACTGCTATCGGAAAAGTCAAAACAGGAACTAACGACAGACCTGTTGAAGATGTAAAAATTATTAAAGCAACAATTTTAGAATAACAGTTTTATTTATAAAAACACATAAACAAAAATGAAAAAAATTAATTTATTGTTAACAGCATTTGTTCTCTTCGCATTTGTAATTGCAGGATGCGGAAAGAAAGAAGAGTCTACAACGACAACTACTCCGCAGACTACAACCAATACAACTACACCTGTGCCGACAAAAGTTGATACTGTAAAAAAAGATACAGCTACAACTAAAGAAGATGCAAACGGCGATGAAAAAACTACTGATACAAAAGGAAAGAACATTGTAAAAATGGAAACAACAATGGGAACAATAAAAATAAAATTGTTCACAAAAGAAGCTCCGATAACAACACAAAACTTTATTGATTTGATAAATAAAAAATTCTATGACGGAATTATCTTCCACAGAGTTATAGACGGCTTCATGATTCAGGGCGGCGACCCAAAAGGAACAGGAACAGGCGGTTCAGATAAAACAATTCAGGATGAGTTCGGTCCGGGATTAAAGCACAGCAAAGCAGGTATGCTTTCTATGGCTAACAGAGGTCCGAATACAGGCACATCGCAGTTCTTCATAACACTTGCACCTACACCGCACTTAGACGGTAAGCATGCTATCTTCGGTGAAGTTATCGGCGGTATGGATGTTGTAAACAAAATCGGAAAAACAAAAACAGGGCAAGGCGACAGACCTGTTGAAGAAATAAAGATGACTAAAGTAACAATGGTCGATAAGTGATAACGAGTTTTTTAAGATCCCGGTCCCGCTAAAGCAGGATCGGGATTTTTTTATGTCCTATTTTCACCCGACCTGACAGGATTAAAAACCTGTCAGGTCAAATTTATTTCTAATTAACAATGTTCTCAAAAATATTTTAACGAAAAAAAATCTCTCACATGGAAACTCCAGAAAAAAACATTATGATGGAAACCAATATGGGTAACATCAAAATTAAATTATTCATGAAAGAAGCTCCGCTTACAGCCGGCAACTTTCTTTCGCTCGCTGAAAAAGGATTTTACGACGGAATCATTTTTCACAGAGTGATTGACCAGTTCATGATTCAGGGCGGAGACCCGACAGGAACAGGCCGCGGCGGCTCAGGCAATAAAATTAAAGATGAGTTCGGTGACGGATTGATTCACAATAAGCCGGGAATGCTCTCAATGGCTAATGCGGGACCTAACTCAGGCGATTCACAGTTTTTTATCACACTTGTTCCTACTCCATGGTTAGACGGCAAGCATGCAATCTTCGGTGAAGTGATTGAAGGAATGGATATTGTTGAAAAAATCGGCAAGACAAAAGTTGACCATTATGATAAGCCTGTTGAAGATGTGAAGATGGTAAAAGTTTACGCAATCTGATTTTAAATTAAACGCAAAGTTCGCTAAGGTTTCGCAAAGACCTCAAAGTTTAAAGTAGAATTCACTTTTATACTTTGCGAGCTTAGCGCTGTCTCCGCGTTCTTTGCGTTTAGTATTCGAGATATTACTCAGTACTTTCTATATAATACTAACTACAAATAATTCCACTTATCCTTTCATTATATTTTACTAAATTGTACTCTATATGAAAGGTGCTTCAGCCACAAATCTTTCCTACAAAGAATTTACACTGGATATCAGCAAAGGTAAAATTCCCCCTAATTTAGTTCTCGCTTCAAAATATAAAGTCGTTACCACTTTATTATTGAAAAGTATTGCTCAGAAATTTTTAGAGGAAGAAAAAATTACCGAAGAGACATTAAAGTACTATTATGCTGATGATAAGAACTTTGAAGAAATGATGGGCGAGAGCATGAACGTTAGTTTCTTTTCATCTAAGAAAGTTTTAGTATATAAGAATTTCAAGAAGCTTTTAAAAGATGACAGGGAGCTTTTTTTAAGGTATCTGAATAATTATAATCCCGATACACTTATCATTTTACTCGCAAACGATTTTGCTGATATAGCAGATAACGTCGGAGATATTTCTCACGGAAATCTTAAAGTAATTAACGTCAAAGATTTTTCCGATGCCGAGCTTTTTAACTGGGTAAAAGAATTATTTGATGGATACGAAATCACAGATGAAAATATAAATTATTTTGTTGCACTATCAGGAAGCTCAGTGGATGAATTATATAATGAAACTGAGAAGCTGAAAATTTTTGCTTTCAAAGAAAAAGTTATAACTAAGGAAATAATAAATCTAAGCTCAGGAATCTCCCGTGACTTCGATGAGAATGATTTTCTTTTAGCAGTGCTTACTAAAAATTTTGATAAAGCGCTTGCCATATATGATAAGCTCTCTTTGCAGAGAGATGTAGAGATATATTTAATGTATCTTATCAGCAATGCCTTTATCGGTATTACAAAACTTTTTGACCCATCTATAGCCGCCTATAGTAAGGATTTAAAAAGAATATTGAAGTTGTGGTTTGGTTCAGATAAATTGATAGCTACGCTGAAGGAATACAAGGACTCGACAAATTTGCCGGCAGTAAAAGAGCATTTGCAGAGGATTTTTGAGGTTGATAAGCTGTTAAAAACATCTAATCCCGATAAAAAAAACGTAATAACTAACTTAATTTTTAGTTTAACCCATACTTAATAAAGACTATCGGCGGAACATTTTACAATTTAATTAGTATATAAATTAAGCTTTAATGCTTTTAAAATCGAATTCCGTTTATAAAGGTTATACCGATGAGCAGCTGATAGCCGAGTTCCAGCAGGAAAAGGTTGAGGCGTTCAATGAGATCGTTCACAGGTATAAAGATAAGCTGATAAATTTTTTATTCAGATATACCGGCAGCCGCGAAGAGGCTGAGGACCTTGCACAGGATACTTTTCTGAAACTGTATAAATCAAAACATTTATACAAAGAGATAGCAAAGTTTTCTACATGGTTCTATACAATTGCAATTAATATTGCAAAGACGAATTTAAGAAAGAAAAAGAATTACAGTTCAATTTCTATAAGCGATTTTGACCCCGATGGCGAAAAAGATTTTGATTTAAAGGCCGATGTTTTATCTCCCGAGGAAACGGCTCAGGCAGGAATTGAAAATGAATTTATACAGCAGGCAATTAATTCGCTTGATGATAAATTCAAAGAAGTGATAATCCTGCGGGACATTCAGGATATGGATTATGAAGAGATAGCTGAAATTATGAAGCTGCCACTTGGCACAGTGAAATCACGGATTAACAGAGGACGCGAAAAGCTTAAAGAATTATTACAGGATATATATAAACCGAATTCCTAATTTTATAAACTTAAGGGAGAATTAATTATAAATTAATTTTACAATGCTGTGGAACACGAAAACGGAAATTTAGACATTAGAGAAAAATTATTACGACTTCCTAAATTACAAGCCGACGAAAATTTTCTGAAAAGACTTCAGATTCAAATCGATATTTTAGATTCTGAAGAACGAACAAGAGACGTTGTTGTTAAAGGCACGGCCTCTTCTTATTTCAAAAACTTATTCGGTGCGCGACTTGTACCTGCCTTAGGTATTTCATCAATAGTTGTAGCAGCATTTTTAGTTTACTTCATTTTAGGAGATAAAAAAGATGCCGTTGTAACAAATATGACGGGCAATAAAAATACGGAAACTGTTATCACTAAGGAAGAACCCGGCATAACTAACTCTGCTCCTACCACAGAAAATAAAGAGCTTGCAAAAAACGAAGAGAACTATTCTAAAGATAAAGTTGTAACAAGAACACAAGAGACTCCCCGCGAAACACAAGAGCAGATTACAACAAACAAATCATTGCAGCCTAAGGTAACGGATGAAAGAATTGTATCTCCGCCTAAGACTGATGTTAAATCAAACACGGCTATAGATATAGAGCAGAGCGGTACAAAAATTGAACAAAAACCAAATCCGGTTACTTCTAACGAAAGAAAAACTACCGACAAAATAAAAGATGCTGAGCCTAAAAAAGAGACGATGAAAACTGAAAGTCCGACAGCATCAGTTGACCAGGAAAAAACTATAAATGAAGGCGGAAGAGGAAAATCAGATACAAATACGGGCAAAAATCCGCAATCCAGCCCAAAACCGAAGAAAAAAACAGTAGACGGAGTAATAGATATAAATAAATCCGTGCTGGAATCTTTGAGAGATAAGCTAAAATAATTCCCCCGCTGTTTTTAAATTTCTATTAATATTTTTAATAGCTAATTTTGTATTAAACTTATTACACTTCCCCACATCTAACTAATGAAATTCAGCTCAAAAATTAAAATTACTTTACGCAAAAGTATTTTAGACCCGCAGGGAAAAGCAATTGAACACTCATTGAAATCAATCGGGTACGATTCTATTTTAGATACACGAATCGGGAAATTTATCGAGCTTCTTGTAGAGGCCGACTCTCCTGAAAAAGCACAACAAATTACAGATGATGCCTGCAAGAAACTGCTCGCAAATCCTGTAATGGAAGATTATGAATTTGAAACAACAGAAATAAAATGAGTAAGGCAAAGATTGGAGTCGTTGTTTTTCCGGGTTCAAATTGTGACCACGATGCATACAATGTATGCAAGCACGTGCTTAATGCAGATACAAAATTTTTATGGCATAAAGACGGAAGCATTGAAGACAGGAATGTAATTATTCTGCCCGGCGGATTTTCATACGGAGACTATTTACGATGCGGAGCTATTTCCAGATTCTCTTCGATAATGACTGATGTTATTCGATTTGCTAATAACGGCGGTATTGTAATAGGAATTTGTAACGGATTTCAGGTGTTGTGCGAATCCGGATTGCTTCCCGGAGCGCTCTTAAGAAATGAAAATCTCAAGTTTATATGCAAAACTGTTTCATTGAAAGTGGAAAATAATAAGAGTATTTTTACAGGCAAATATGATATAAAAGAGGATATTAATATCCCCATAGCGCACGGCGAGGGAAATTATTACTGCGATGAAAATACATTGAGCGAATTGATAAGCAATAATCAGATTTTATTCAGCTATAATGAAAACCCCAACGGTTCTTTATTCAATATAGCCGGAATACAAAACAAACACAGAAACGTTTTAGGAATGATGCCGCATCCGGAAAGAGCCTCTGAAAAGCTGCTCGGCAATGATGATGGAAAGAGGTTGTTTGAAAGCGTTGTAGAAAGTATATTATAATGAGATTATTTAGTGTGTAAAAAATGAATAAAATCTTATCCGATATAGGGTATTTGGAAATAGCGACTGCAATATTTTGTCTATTGCTAATAATTTTCGGACCAGTGATAGGATTTATACTGGTTGCAAAACAACACAACACTTTAAAACCAAGGTTTTACAATAAAAATAAAAATTAATTAACATGTTTGGATTAGGAACTCCCGAAATAATATTAATAGCTATCGTGATTTTAGTATTGTTTGGAGCGAAGAAAATCCCTGATTTAATGCAGGGTCTCGGAAAAGGAATTAAAGAATTCAAAAAGGCTTCAAGCGATATTGAAAAAGATATTACAAATCACGACCGCGATAACGACAAAAAACCGGCTGCTTAATTTCATAAATTATTCAGTTTAGAAATTTAAATTCGATTCTTTAATTAATAATTACCTAAAAGGGATTTATATTTGTAAATCCCTTTTGCTTTATTCCTAAAATAATTTTTATATGAAAGAAATTCCTTCAACATATTCAGAGCTTAGAAAAAATTTAGATTCGGGAAATATTACCTGCGTTGAAACAGTAGATTATTACCTTTCAAAAATAAAAGAAAGAGACAGCTTAAATGTTTTTATTTCTCTTTTTGAAAACGAAGCGCTTGAACAGGCAAAATTAATAGATGAAAAAATAAAGAACGGAACTGGGGGAGAACTTGCCGGAATGGTAATCTCTGTAAAAGATGTTATTTCAGTTAAAGATGCCTTACTCACGTGCGGCTCAAAAATACTCAGCAACTTCAATGCTATATATGATGCAACCGTTATAAAAAGGCTTAAAGATGCCGATGCTATTTTGATCGGAAAAGTTAACTGCGATGAATTTGCAATGGGTTCTTCCAATGAAAATTCATTTTACGGAGTTACAAAAAATCCTATAGATGAAACAAGAGTTCCCGGCGGCTCGTCAGGCGCAAGCGCAGTTTCAGTTGCTGCCGATATGTGCATGGTCTCTCTCGGCTCAGAAACAGGCGGCTCAATAAGACAGCCTGCATCATTCTGCGGCATCACAGGATTAAAAGCTACTTACGGAAGAATATCACGATTCGGACTTGTTGCATTCGCTTCATCATTCGATTCAATCGGAGTATTTGCAAAGGAAAATGAAAATATAGCAAGAGTAATGAAAGTAATTTCAGGAAGAGATGAGCAGGATTCAACTTCTGCTGATGTTGAAGTTCCAAATTATATAGAAGAGATAAAAGAAAAATTAGACCCGAAGAAAATAAAAATAGGATTCGCAAAAGAATATTTCGGCGAAGGACTGAACGAGGAAATTAAACGCACCATTTTAGCAAAGCTTGAGCATCTGAAAAACAAAGGATTTGAAATTGTAGAAGTTGAACTTCCCTACTCAAAATATGCTATTCAAACTTATTATATTCTAACATGCGCAGAAGCATCAAGCAATCTATCACGATATGACGGAGTAAGATACGGAGTGCGCTCGGAAAATTCTGATGTAATGGAAGATATGTATGTGAATACACGCTCTGAAGGATTCGGCGCTGAAGTGAAAAGAAGAATTATGCTGGGCACTTACGTGCTTTCGTCGGGATATTATGATGCTTACTACCGCAAAGGGCAAAAGGTGAGACGTTTAATAAAGCAGGATTTTGAAAATGCTTTTGAAAAAGTTGATTATATAATTTCGCCGACAACACCAACGACTGCATTCAAAATCGGAGATAAAGTTGATGACCCGCTTGCAATGTACTTGAATGATATTTACACTGTGTCTGTAAATCTTGCCGGTAACTGCGGTCTATCAGTGCCGATAGGAAAAGATAAAGACGGGCTTCCGTTTGGCGTTCAGGTTATGGGCAGAAAATTTGATGAGGCAGGATTATTAAAAATGGCAGATTTACTTAATGAACAAAGTAAACACCCGTTAATTCCTACTAAATTTTTAGATGGTGTAGATTTGTAAACTTAAAATTATCTAGTTAGATTAAATTCAAACTTCGTTCCTTTGTTCTCCTCACTCTCTACTTTTATATGGCTCTTATGTACTTCCAGTATATGTTTTACAATTGAAAGCCCTAAACCGCTGCCCCCGACATCACGCGAGCGCGTTTTATCTACCCGATAAAATCTTTCAAACAATCTTGGCAAGTCAGCTTTAGGAATTCCGATGCCGTTATCTTCTACTGAAATTGTAACTTCCTTCGGCTTTAGTTCAGTGGAGACTCTTATTACTCCGTCCGCATTTGTATACTTCACGGCATTATCAATCAAATTAATCATCACCTGCTTCAATCTTTCTTCATCGCCGAAAACATTTACTCCGTTCGAGCTACCCGGATTAAATTCAATCTTTATATTTTTTTTCTGAGCTATTCCCTGCAAGTCATCAATCGTTCTTTTTATCATTTCATTTACCCTGAAATATCTTTTGCTCATCTTCATTCCGGCTTCGAACTTTGAAATGCTTATAAGGTCGTCTACTAAATCTTTTAATCTGTATGTTTGTTTAATAGCCCGCTGCAGAAAATCTTCCGCAACGGTTTTATCATTCATTGCTCCGTCAACAAGTGTTTCCAGCGAAAGCTGAATTGCAAAAATAGGGGTTCGGAGCTCGTGCGTAACGTTGCCTAAAAATTCGTTTCTGTTTACCTTAAATGTTTTTGCCGTCTGCAAATCATTAGATAATCTTTCTGCAACTTCTACAAGAAGATTATTAATATTATATATGTAAAGCGATTTTGATTTTTCGTCCTTGTAATGAATAAGCTCTGCAAGAATTTCATTCACCGCAGAAATTTCGCTGTCGAGTTCATCATTGTCTTCACGGTGAGTGCTGAGTTTTTTGGTAATTTTGGATAAATCCTGAAGAGGTTTGAAGAGTTCGAACTTAATAAATGCAAATGTTGCGCTGTAGCATACAATCATTATTACCCCGGAAGCAATTAATGTCTCGTTTGAAACATCAATCACTTTTGAAAGGATAATTATAAATACAAAAAATAATAGTGAGTATAGGAGTGTAAATTTCGAGAAGAGTTTTAATCTGTTCTTCATCTATACAATATAATTACTTCGCTTCTTTAAATCTATAACCGAGTCCTTTAATTGTTTCAATGTAATCATTGTACTCGCCGAGCTTTTCTCTTACCTTTGCAACGTGAACGTCTACTGTTCTATCGACAACATAAATATTCTCTCCCCAAATCTGATTTAACAAAATCTCACGGGAAAAAACTCTGCCGCGGTTTGCAATAAGGAAATGCAAAAGTTGGAATTCTTTTTTTGGGAAGAAAATTTCTTTTTTATTAATTTTTACTGAGTGCGTTACGCTATCAACTTCAAGATTTTTAAACTTAATTATTTCATCAAGCTTTGTATTTCTTTCGGCTTCAACATTGCTTCTGCGGATAACAGATTTCACTCTGGCAATTACTTTTCTTGGAGAAAGAGGCTTGTGAATATAATCATCTGCTCCTAGCTCAAGACCCAGAATTTCATCTATCTCATTTTCCTTTGCTGTTAAAAATATTACCGGAATTTTTGCGTTGGCGGGATTTTGTTTCAGCTGTTTACAGACTTCAAAGCCGTTCAGTTCAGGCATCATTATATCAAGCAGAATTAAATCAGGATGATTCCCAACCAGTTCAAGTGCTTCTTTACCGTTATATGCAGTTAAAACCTCAAATTCGTGTTCTTTTTCAAGATTGTATTTTAAAATATCGACGATATCTTTTTCGTCATCTACTACCAGTATTTTCTTTTTCACCTTATTGTTTTTCATCAATATACACTATTAATGTAAAGAAAACGTAAAGTTTTTATTTTAAAATTACTTCCTTTCCCAGACTTGCCGACTTATAAATTGCGTCCACAATCTTCATTCTTGAAAGTGCTTCCTCGCCGTTGCAAATAATTTCAGCTTCGTTGTTAATCACTTTTACAAAGTGCTGAAGTTCAAATTCATAACTCTTCTTAAACTGATTTGCTGGCATCTGTAATTTGTTAGGAGTAATATTAAATAATTTACCATCCATTTTTTTATAGATGCGCAGCGGATTTATTGCAGAGCTTCCCGTCTTACCGAATACATTGCAATAAAAAAGTTCGCCTTCTCTTTGCAGGCTCCAGCTTGTTTCAATTGAAAGCGTAGAACCGTTCTTAAATTTTATCAGTGTGATGTTTGAATCTTCTACGTTCTTTGTATTGTGGTTATAGTTTACTGCTGATACACTATGAGGTTCTGGGAAACCAAGCATCCACATTCCAAGATCAAGCATTACAATTCCGTTATCTAACAAAACTCCGCCGCCTGACTTTTCTTTTTCAAGAAACCATTTCTGGTCAGAGCTTTGTGTTTTTATCCATCCTGTCTTTACGTAGAAAGGCTCGCCGATTTCTTTTCCCTTCACAAAAGTTTTCATAAGCATAACATCGTTACGAAAACGATTGTTCATACCAATCATCAGTTTCTTTTTATGCTTTTTCGCAGCTTCAACTATATCTTCAGCCTCTGCATAATTTCTTGCGATAGGTTTTTCTACAAGCACATCTTTACCTGCAGCAAAAGATTTTAATGCAAGCTCTCTGTGTGCATCCGTCTGCGCAGTAATAATTACTGCAGCGATGTCGGGATTCTCTTCAAGCATCTTATCGAAATCTTTGTAACATTTTTTTATTCCGTATTTTGAAGCTATTTGCTTTGCTTTGGATAGTTCAAGGTCGCATACAGCCGTTATTTCAACGTCGTTCATTTTAGATAGAATCGGAATATGGTTTACCTGTGCTATTCCGCCTAGTCCTACAATTGCGAGTTGGGTTTTGCTCATAGAAAAGTTAGGTTAGAATTTGAAGTTTTAGTTGAAGGAGTAAAAAGTCAAGACACCCGAATCACATATGATTATTACTTACCGTTGCTTCATTCCTGACCTGGCGGGGTTGGGTAATGTCACATTGTTCGGGGCTTGACAAATTTAACTCAATATAACTTTAACTGATTGAAAATTAAATAAACTAAAAAATACCTTTTTATTTCTATTATTTCATTTCAACATTAAAATTGCCACGACTTTTAAGTCGTGGAATAAGATTAAACTAAGTGATTGGCTTTAGCCAAAATTACTATTTACCCTAAAGGGTAAAAATAGAGATATACTTATTACCACGGCTTAAAAGCCGTGGCAATTCAATAACAAAATTAATTATTATCAACCTTTGCTAAACGTTAGATAAATAGTTTAATTTTCTCTGCTGTCTCATCAAGGGCTTTTCCTTCTTTCGGTACAAAGTATTCATCAGAAAATTTTAACCCGAAGCCGTCATTTTTAAATCTGGGAATAATGTGTATATGCAGATGAAATATTTCCTGTCCCGCAGCTTCTCCGTTTGCAATTAAATTTAAAACACCTTCACACTTAATTGCTTTTGAAACAGCATTGTTCAGTTTTTTAGTAACTGCCATTAAGTGCTTTGCAGTTTCTTCGTCGCAATCATCCAGCGTAACAAAATGTTTCTTAGGCACAACAAGTATATGTCCCTCATTTACAGGTTGGATATCCATAATCGCTATAGCTATATCATCTTCATAAACAATCGATGATTGAAATTCTTTGTTTGCTATTTTACAAAAGGTGCAGTCGTCCATATTAATATTTTTAATCTGCCACAAAATCTCTAAAGCACAAAAGATTACAAAAATTATTTTATAGTTTAGTGTAATTTAGAGCTTTGGTGTTTTTGTGGCAAGTAATTGCCTGAAAAACTTACGATGACTTCTTCATCAAAATTAATCCGAACACTCCCAGTACAATATTTGCAAACCACATTCCCAGCATAGGACTAAGCAATGCCCTATCTGCAAACTTCTCACCGCCTATGAGCGATGCCCAGTATAATAAAAAGAAAAACAGTGAAAGCCCTGCGGCAATACCGAAGCCTCCCCTTCTCACTCTGTAGCCCAGCGGCGCGCCAATCAATGCAAAGACTATACATGAAAACGGAATGGAATATTTTTTATAGATTTCAACATCATACTGGTCAACCTGTTTCTCAAGTTCTTTTTTTATATTTGCCTGGCTCTTATAATCATTGCGGTAAGTCATAATTCTTGAATACAACATCTTCAGTGAATCATAACTATAATTTTTATTTGCAGTATCTTTTTTATCCAGCAATACCGCTACCGGTATTTTATAGACAGTATCAGTAAATTTATATTTTGATAAAGCAATTATATCGGGATATGCGCGGGTAAAAACCTGAGCGCTCAACGTCGCTGCTGATTTTTTTAAGCTGTCTACAATCTGATTCATTGCGAAGGAGGAAAGCTCCCTGTCACCTCTGGAAAAAGCATTATCACCTGACTGCTGAAAGCCGAAACCTTTAGCATCCATAATAATTCTGTGTTTATCGAATTTTACTACTCTGTATTTATTTGTATAGTCAAGATTGTTGAGCTGATGAATTTCTCCGTTGGAAAGATTCATTACAATATGGTTAAAGTCACTTGTAAAACTTATATCGCCTTTCTCTGCAGTAATAACATTTCGTGTTGCAGGGTTTGAGTAATCCGATATATAAATGTCTTCAAGGTTATTATTGTTCTCAAAAGTTTTTTTAACAAGAATTTTAAATCCGCCGATATCATCGGAAAACTTCCCTGCTTCCAAAATAAATGTAGGCTTTGTTTTTGATATATCGGTAAGAAGAACTCTTGCTTTATGATTTGCCTCGGGGAGAATATCATTATTAAATCTTACCATAGCGTAAGATAAAATTACAGAGGCAATAAGCACCGGAGCCATAAGCTTAGGGAGACTCAAACCGCTTGCCTTCATTATTGTAATTTCATTATCGGAAGACATCGAACCGAATGCCATCAGCGTTGCAACCAGCACTGCCATAGGAGCGGCAAGTGTTACAATCCATGCGAGATTAAATGTTATAAGCTGGAAAATAATCCAAAGGCTCAGACCTTTGCCTACAAGCTGGTCAAGAGCCTTGATTAAGAATTGAAATAAGAATAGAAAAAAGATAGTAAAGAATGAGAAGATAAATGGTCCAACGTGCGCTTTGAGTATGTATCTATATAGAATCATTCATTGATTTTCATTGTTGAAATAAACTTCATTCACTGTTTACTTTTGTCCATTTTTGTGACCCACCTGTCGGGTCAGTATTGATTGCCCCTGCTGTTACTGAAACAGTGTTTTCATTGGAGAAATTTATATTTTTTGAACTATAAATTTCACTGCAATCTCCTTTAACTTTAACTATATCAATAATAGAGTACTTCCCATCACCTTCATTAAATATGTTCATCCATTTCACATCATTTTCATTATAGCAGCTTTCCATCATCTTTTGCGGAACTGTAATTAGTTTCCCTTCAAGATTACTGCCGTCTTTATATACTTTCAACTGAGCTCCTGCAAAGTCACCATCCTTCAATTCCCACGTGCCGATTAACTTATCCTGAGCTTGTAAATTTGATAACGAAAAAAGGGACAGAAAAATTACAGCAAATATAGAAATATTTATTTTCATTTGAGTTTAAAAAATTATTCATCGCTTATTTTAGTCCATGTCTGAAAACTTCCTGCTGTGGTCGGGTCAGTCTTCGTAGCTGTAATTGTAATATGTGTATCATCTGTAAACTCAATGTATTTATAAGTATACCACGAATTACACTCAGGGCTTTTTGTCAAGTCATCCAATTCATAATAGTTGTCACCGGCTTTAAGAATATTCATCCATTTTATTTCACCGACTTTGAAACAGCCGCCAATCATTGATTGAGTTACAAGTACAATTTTTCCCCGGAACGAATCTCCGGTTTTAAAAACTTTAATCTTTACACCTGCCAAATTATCACCGGTTCTTTCCCATGTGCCGACTAACTTATCCTGAGCATATAAATTTGTTAACGATAAAAAAGACAGAAAAATTACAGTACAAAACAGTTTAGTTAAATTATATTTCATTGGGGTTTGTTAAATTAATTATCGCTTATTTTAGTCCAGGTCTGGAAATTCCCGGATGTAGTTGGGTCAGTCGTCATAGATGTAATTGTTATATGTGTGTCATCTGCAAACTCTATATATTTATATGCGTACCATGATTCACAGCTGCTGCTTTTTGATAAGTCGTCCATTTCATAGTAACCTTTGCCGGCTTTTATAATATTCATCCATTTAATTTCACCGACTCCAAAACAGCCGTCAATCATTGACTGAGTTGCGAAAACAATTTTACCTTTGAATGTGCTTCCTGTCTTGAAAACTTTTACCTGTGCTCCTGCAAAGTCATCGCCTGTTCTTTCCCATGTACCGACTAGTTTATCCTGAGCATATAAATTTGTCAGAGAAATAAAGGATAATACAAAAACTGCAAAGAACAGTTTAATTGTTTTTTGTTTCATTGGGGTTGAATTTATTTATTGAATGTAAATTATTTAAGTACTCCCAGCTCTTTACCCACTTTAGTAAATGCGTTAATGCACTTATCAAGATGCTCGCGTGTATGCGCAGCAGAAAGCTGTACCCTTATTCTTGCTTTTCCTTTTGCAACAACGGGGAAGAAAAATCCTATTACATAAATTCCTTCATCCATTAATTTGGCTGCCATATCCTGAGCCAGTTTTGCATCGTAAAGCATAATAGGTACTATCGGATGAACACCGGGCTTTATGTCAAAGCCTGCTGCCGTCATTTTCTCTCTGAAATATTTTGTATTCTCTTCAAGCCTGTCGCGAAGCTCAGTTGTTTCAGTAAGCAAATCCATAACTGCAATTGAACCGCCGACGATAGAAGGAGCAAGTGAGTTTGAAAACAAATACGGTCTGCTTCTTTGTCTTAGTAATTCTATAATTTCTTTTCTTCCTGATGTAAATCCTCCCATAGCTCCGCCTAATGCTTTGCCCAGCGTTCCTGTGATAATATCTACTCTTCCCATTACTCCGCAATGCTCGATAGAGCCTCTGCCTGTTTTTCCAAGGAAGCCTGAGCAGTGGCATTCATCTACCATAACCATTGCTTCGTATTTATCTGCTAAGTCACAGATTGATTTTAAATCTGCAATCGTTCCGTCCATAGAAAATGCGCCGTCCGTACAGATGATAATCTGCTTAGCGCCTTTAGCTCTGGCATCTTTCAGATGCTCTTCAAGCTCAGCCATATCGTTGTGTTTATATCTGTAGCGCATTGCCTTACATAGACGAACACCATCGATAATGCTGGCGTGATTTAATTCATCGGAAATAATCGCATCAGTTTCATTTATTAATGGCTCAAACACACCGCCGTTTGCATCGAAGCATGCTGCATATAAAATTGTATCTTCAGTGCCGAGGAACTTTGCAATTTTTTCTTCAAGTGTTTTGTGGATTGTCTGCGTTCCGCAGATAAATCTTACGGATGACATTCCGTATCCCCATTCATCGAGAGTTTTTTTCGCAGCATCGATAACTTTAGGATGTGAAGAAAGCCCCAGATAATTATTAGCGCAGAAGTTTATTACTTCTTTGCCGTTTGCTTTTATTTCCGCGCCCTGCGGAGTTTCGATAATTCTTTCTTTTTTATATAGCCCTGCCTCTTCAATTGATTGAAGCTCTTTTTGAAGTATGTCCTTGTATTGTGAAAACATTTCTAGGTTGGATTAAAGATTATAAAATAATAACTCCGGGTCGGAACCCGGAGTAGAACAATAAAAACTATTTTATCAAAATTAATTTTTTTGTAGATGTGAAATCTGATGTTTCTAATTTATAAAAATATGTACCGCTTGTTAATGATGAGCCATCGAAGTCATACTGATATGTTCCTGCCTGCAATGTATTATTTACCAGCGAGGACACTTCTCTGCCGTTCATATCAAAAACTTTTAATGTTACAAAGCTTCTGTAAGGGACTGCAAAATTTATTTTTGTAGTCGGGTTAAACGGATTTGGGAAATTCTGCGATAATGCAAACTTATCCGGAACTTGCGATGATAACGAAATAATTCCCGCCGTCTGGCTATTGCTGTAACCGGTCAGGTTTACTGTTTTAACTGTATCACTTGTAGAAATAGTTATTACACTTGTAAACGTTTGGTTATTTGCATTCGGTTTAAACTTCACTCTTGCATATCCAAATGAATTTTGTGCAATTGATGCCGGGAAGCTTTCTACTGTGAATACTCCGTTAGATGATGCTACATTATTTATAGTTGCATTACCTTCACCGGAATTAAAAATTGAAATGTAATAGCTTGATGTATCGTTCTTTGCAAGTGTATCATAAACTGCATTAGATGGAGCTACTGATGTCTTAGGTCTCGGAATTGTTAATATGGTACTGTATGTGCTTTTTATTCTATCGATAAATTCAGGATGGTCAATGAAAGGATTTCTTACATTGAGATACTGTTTTATTCTGGTATTTCTTGTTATTTCATTTGCATCAACTGTATCCAATACTGACCATTGTCTTAAAACGTTTTCCTGTTTGCCGCTCATGTATCCACCCTGATTACCATATTTAACGGCAAAATAAAATAATGAACGTGCGACATTACCTTTGTGTTTATCTCTTGGCTCAAAGCAAATTTGTCCTTCGAAGTCTACACCCAGTTTTGAAACATTTTGCCATGTCGGAGTTCCTACCACAATACCGAACTGATAATTTGCTCTTCTGTTATTTGCTTCATCGTCAGTCGGGAATAAATGGTTTACATCGCTGACCATTGGGTCATTGCTGTTGAAAAAACTTTGCGGCCATGTATGCTCACAGTTGAAGTTTACATTCCCTGCGCCTGAACGGTTAGGAACGTATGCTCTTCTTCCTGTGTAAACGCATTCCAGTGTATCGTTATTGCCGTAGTCATCAATTGATTCATACATTCTGTCTCTGCCTACATTGTAGCCCAGAGTTATATAACCGGTTGTGGTGAATGTTTTCAACGCAGTTTTTAAAGGTTCGTCTATCAAACCCTGAGTAAAAGCATAAAGTACATCTGCATACTTACCGGTTGCAACTGTGTAATATACTAATGAATTTTTGAGAACGTTATTATCATAAATAATAAAATCTCTGTATGTAATGTTCTGATTTGTTCTGAATATTACCCATTTCTGGACACTGTCATTTGGATTCACGGTGAATGAAGTACTTCTTAAGAAAAACATATTGTTTAATGTTCTTCCGTTGGTGATCTGCATTACTTTATTAGTCGGATTTTTTACGTAGAAGGAGGCGCTGTCGAGAGTCTTTGTTATCGATGTATCAAGATTGATTGTCTGAACAAAAGATTGCTGCGAAAATGCAAAGTCCGAAAATAATAAAATAAGGGCTAAAGCCGTTAGTTTTAGTTTCATTTAGTTTTTTTAGTTCGACCTTAAATTTAACCTTTTTTACTGAAACAAGTAATTAAGAAATAAAGTGCGGTATTAAATTAATTGAGTACTTTGTGGGGTAAAATATATGGAATTACAAACCTTTTGAAACGAAGTAATCACGGATAATTATTAACAGAATACCATGCATTTATCAGAAAAATTGCTATAAATATGTGGAATACATTCCGTCAGATTTCGTGGGAAAAGCATTGTCTAAAATCACAAAAGTAAGACTAATCGTCCAAAATGAAATAAAAATAATATAAGGTATAAGGCATAAAATTATTTTAACCTAATTTAGACAATAATTCTTTTGCGTTAGGATTATCCGGGCTTATTTCGAGAGCTTTTTTGAAACACTCCGCTGCTTTAATTTTATCTCCTGACTCTGAATAAGTTTCGCCAAGATTCAGCCAGCATATTAACTCACCAGGAAACAACGAAGCATTGACCTTAAACAATACAATGGCTTCATTTATACTGCCTTTTTCCAGCAGCATAACTCCCAGATTATTCAGCATTCCGAAGCCTTTAGGAATAGTATAACCTTTAGAGGTTAACATAGATTGGAAATTATTTAAGACATACTCACTGCCGCTCTCTTTGAGAGCTTCAATTATCGCAAACGAAACGGGTTTTACAGGCTTTGAGTAATCTTCACCATTAAGGACCTGCATTATTCTTGAATGAAGACCTCTTGAAAAAATAGAATAATTTGAAAGCACAACAGTTGAATAGCCCTTAGCAGAAGAAATAAAAACATCAGCACAAAAACCGGGACTATCTCCGCTGTGCCCGAAAACAGTGCTGCCATAAATCGGATGCAGACTGAATCCCAATCCATAACTGTTTGATGAAAGAACATTGTCACCGATACCAAGCATTACTTTTTTCGTTTCAGAAGAAAGTAATTTATCCGTTCTCAACGCTTCTGCAAACTTCATCATATCAGCCGAAGTTGTAAAAATTTCTATTGAGTTGTCATTTTCACTTTGAAAAATTTCACCTGTTGGAAGATAATCATAGCCGGTTGCACAATTTTTATTGTCCCGAAAGTAAACTTCAGTGTTTGTCATTTGTAAAGGCTGCCATATTGTTTCTCTTATATAATCAAAATAATTTTTACCGGATATCAACTCTGTTATTTTTTGTAATATTAAATACCCTGTATTTGAATAAACAAATTTCTCTCCGGGCAATGCCGCATGCGGGACTTCCAATGCAATTTTTAAATAATCATCGATTGATTTGAAATTCTTTCTTCTTTCTTCATAATCAGGATGAAGCATATAATCATGAAGACCCGAAGTATGAGATAGCAGCATGTAAAGCGTTATTTCAGATGCATTGGGAAAGGGATATTCAGGAAGCAGTGTGCTCAGTTTATCCTCAAGCTTTAATTTTCCATTTTCAACAAATTTCAGAATTGATAATGCCGTAAACATTTTTGATGCAGATGCAATTCCAAACCTTGTGTTTTTATTAATAAGTTTTTTGCCATCTTTGTTTTCAAATCCGTAATCTTTTTCAAAAACAGTTTTTCCGTCTTTTGAAATAATTACAGATCCGGAAAAAAATCCACCGGAAATATATTCACTGACCAGTTCATCGAGTTTTTTCATCTTATCTGCCGGTGGTGTTTTATACTGAATAAAAGTAAAAAAAAAAGCGAAAATTAAAATTGAAGTTTTCATGATAAGCCTCGTTTGCGGAAAGGTACGACTTGAAAAAAATTAAGTTACAGATTTAAACGTTTTTGCTCGCATATTATTTTACACACAAATAATTAATTTTTTAAGATTTAAAGAGAATTTTACAAAGTTTTTGGTATAGAATTAAATTTGTATATAGCTTAATTTACAACTTATGGAATTAATAGCAAAAAACTCGCTCAAAAAAGGTACTCCCGATATGTTTTTTAATCGCGAGCTTAGCTGGATAGAATTTAATAAACGCGTGCTGGAAGAAGCGCAGGACGAAAATAACCCTTTGCTGGAACGCGCCAAATTTCTTTCTATATTCAGCTCAAATCTTGACGAGTTTTTTATGATTCGCGTCTCCGGTGTTAAAAGACAGATACTAAGTGATATCAATGAGCTTTCTTCAGACGGAATTTCTCCGCATGAGCTTATGGACCGGATATATCAAAAACTCAGTCCGCTTGTTGAGGAACAATACAGATTATTTAATAACGACATCTACCCCAAACTTGCAGAAAACAATATAAAGCTTTTTAAATACGCTGAGCTAACCGACGAAGAGAAAAAACGAATAGATAAATATTTTGAAGATGAAATTTTCCCTATACTTACTCCGCTTGCAATAGATAATGTTCATCCGTTTCCGAATTTAATTAACAGAAGTATTGCGCTCGCAATTTTACTTGATGACCCTGATACTGAAACCATTGAGGAAAAACTTTCTGTAGTACAGGTGCCTTCCAATATCGTTCCAAGATTTTACCAGATAGAGGGCCGTGAAGAAAACAGTTTTATATTGCTTGAAGATATTATCCTTGCAAATATAGATAAGCTCTTCCCTGGCATGGCTACTGTAGGCGTGACTTCATTCAGAATTACACGCAATGCAGACCTTGAGCTTGAAGAAGAAGAAGCTGCGGATTTATTAACACTGATTGAAGAAGAAGTTAAAAAAAGACGTTTAGGACTTTTAGTAAGATTAGAGATTGATAAAAACTGTCCCGATAAACTAAAAAGTTTTTTAACAAGCGCTCTGAATGTAGAGAAGAATGAAATTTATGAGATTGACGGTCCGTTAAATCTTGGTGATTTAATGGTGCTGACAAAAATTGAAAACAGAAAATTAAAATACGAACCTTTCACTCCGAGAATTTCATCATTCTTCAGAGAGGATGACGATGTGTTCAAAAATATTTCACGACAGGATATTTATCTGCATCATCCGTTCTATTCATTCTCATCTGTAAGTGAGTTTATCGCTCAGGCAGCAGTTGACCCGAAAGTATATGCTATAAAGCTTACTCTTTACAGAACAAGCGGTGACTCCGCTATAATTAATTCACTCATAACTGCAGCAGAGAACGGCAAACAGGTAACAGCAGTAGTAGAACTAAAAGCCCGCTTCGATGAAGAGAATAATATTATCTGGGCTCGCGCTCTTGAAAATGCCGGAGTGCATGTTGTGTACGGATTGATCGGATTAAAAACTCACTGTAAAATTGCTCTCGTTGTCCGTAAGGAAGATGAAAAGATGAAACGTTACGTTCACCTCAGCACAGGAAATTATAATCAGACTACGTCAAAGCTTTACACAGATTTTGGTTTATTTACAGCGAATGAAGATTTCGGAAAGGATGCTACGCAGCTTTTTAATTATCTCACGGGATATTCTAAAAAACATTCGTTCAAAGAATTAGTTGTTGCACCGATAAACATGCGCAAAACAATTTTAGGTTTAATCGATAACGAGATACAAAAACATAAAGAGCACAATAACGGATACATACTTGCAAAGATGAATTCGCTCGTAGATGAAGAAGTAATTTTAAAACTCTATGAAGCGTCTAACGCAGGAGTAAAAATTGAGCTGATGATTCGAGGTATCTGCAGGCTGAAACCGGGTGTAAAAGGAATGAGCGAAAACATAAGCGTATATAGTTTAGTCGGAAGATTTTTAGAACACAGTAGAGCATTTTATTTTAACAATAACGGTGAATCTAATTTATATCTTTCCAGCGCTGACTGGATGCCGAGAAATCTTGACAGAAGAATTGAAATTATGTTCCCTATCGAAGATGAAAGAGTTAAGGAAGATATTCTTGAAGCATTAAAATTATATTTAACCGATAACGTTAAGTGCAGAATTTTAAAAAGCGACGGCACCTATGAAAAGCTTTCATCGGGAAATAACAAAATAGATATACAGGAAACCTTTGTAAGGCGCGTGATTAAAAAGCATACGACAGATTCGAAGAAAGATATAAAGAAAAAAATAAAAAAATTAGCTGTAAAACATCTAAGCATCGTAAAATAATTCTTGCCCAAAAGATTTGCCAAAAAGAACAGACCTTAAAACAATTTTATTGATCGGAAGCGGACCAATTGTTATCGGTCAGGCATGCGAGTTTGATTACTCAGGCTCGCAGGCAGTTAAAGCATTAAAGGAAGAGGGTTACCGAGTTGTTCTCATAAACTCAAACCCCGCCACAATAATGACTGACCCAGAAATTGCCGACGCAACTTACATCGAGCCCATCACAACCGAGTACATCGAAGAAATAATCAAAAAAGAAAAACCCGAAGCAATTCTTCCCACTATGGGAGGACAGACTGCGCTTAACGCTGCAATGCAATTGCACGAAAAAGGCATCTTAAAAAAATATAACGTAGAGCTGCTCGGCGCAAAAGTTGAATCGATAAATAAAGCGGAATCACGCGAAGAGTTCAGCGCCGCTATGAAAAAAATCGGACTGGAAGTTGCCGAAGGAATGTTCGTTCACAATATGGAAGAGGCTAGGGTTGCAATGGAGAAAACCGGCTTCCCCATTATTGTGAGACCTTCATTTACTCTCGGCGGAACAGGCGGAGGCATTGCATATAACATAGATGAGTACGAAACAATTGTAAATAAAGGCTTACAGGCATCGCCGACAAATCAGGTTTTAGTTGAAGAGTCATTGATAGGATGGAAAGAGTTTGAGCTTGAAGTAATGCGCGATAAGAATGATAATTTTGTTGTTATCTGCTCGATAGAGAATTTTGATCCGATGGGTGTGCACACAGGTGATTCAATCACAGTCGCACCCGCGCAAACGCTAACCGATAAACAATATCAGAAGCTGAGAGATGCAGCGAAAAAAATTATTTCAGAGATAGGTGTTGAAACAGGCGGCTCTAATATTCAGTTTGCAGTTAATCCCGAAACAGGAAGAATAATTGTAATTGAAATGAATCCACGCGTTTCGCGCAGCTCGGCGCTGGCATCAAAGGCAACGGGATTTCCGATCGCAAAAATTGCAGCTAAGCTTGCCGTTGGTTACACACTTGATGAAATTCCAAACGATATTACGAAGACAACTCCGTCGTGTTTTGAGCCTGTAATAGACTATGTTGTATTAAAAATTCCGCGATGGGATTTTGATAAGTTCCGTTCCTCTAATCCCGATAACGACGTGCTTGGCGTGCAGATGAAATCTGTAGGCGAAGTGATGTCATTCGGAAGAAATTTTAAAGAGGCATTCCAGAAGGCAATCCGCTCGCTTGAAACAGGCAGAGCAGGACTAGGCGCTGACGGAAAGGATAAATACTCCTATGAAGAGCTTACTTCATTAAAGAAAAGCGAAAGAGTTTTACTCAAAGAAAAAATTCTCACCAAGCTGCAGACTCCCCGCAACGATAATATTTTTTATCTCCGCTATGCCCTTCTTGTAGGCGCATCTATAGATGAGCTTTACTCCTCCACAAAAATAGATAAATGGTTTTTGAATCAGATTAAGGATATAGTTGATATGGAAGAGGAATTGAGAGGCTGTAGGATTTAGATTTATGAATTCAGAATGAAAATTTTTAAAATGACCTGACAGGATTGAAAACCTGTCAGGTTAAACTATATTCTATCAACAACGATCAAAACAGCACACCCATAGAAACACTGCCGTCTACTCTGTAATCTTTTTCATCTGAAAATATTTTCAGGTCTTTCATTGTCTTTAAGTATCTGCCCTCTAATCTTAAATATGCATTAGGCATTGGTTTATATTCGAATGCAAGCGAGGGACCGAAAAGCTGTAAGCCCGTCTTTTCATTTGCAGTGTTTGTATAAACTCCGGAAAATATTCCGTCAGAATCCATAAAATACTCTCCTCTGAAAGAAAGAGCAAATTTAGGATTGATAGTATATTTCACTGTTAAAAATCCGCCGAACATGCTTCCATAAGAAGTTGTGTCACCTATCTTTGAATACTGCTGCATTGCAAAGTCATTATTAAGTATTAAATTCCACTTTCCGAAAGTTCCTTTGAAAATTAGATTGTTATAAAAGCGGAGCTTCTGATAATTCAAATCAGGTGATTCATTCCCGCTGAGATTATTATAAATCACATCTATATTTTTAGCCGGTTTGAATGCAAGAGTAAGCCCAAGCGATTTATTCTTATTGTTATCGGCAAGAACATTATATCCGTTAAGGATGTAAAATACTCCTGTAAACTGTTTACCGTAATAGGATAAGGTTACGCCTGCCTGAGGAAACGGTTCATAATAAGATATCATTGCAAAATTTGAGAACACATTATCTATCGGCTTAATGCCTTCCGTTCCTATGTGCGTAAGAAAATATCCTGCATCTATCCAGAAATCTTTTCCCGGAGAAAATCCTACATTTGCCTCCTGAATAAATTTCTGATTCGAAGGCCATAAAATATCGGGAATATCACCATACTGAATAGTGAAATTTCCTCTTACATTATCCTTCAGATATTTTGCGCTGATTTGCGCTAGATTAAGTCTGTATTGGTCTCTGAATGAATTTACTGCCGGAAAACGTTCAAGCTGATCGTTAAGATCATTATCGTGGCTGTAATATGCATCCACATATCCGGTAATTGTAACCGGTGAAACAGGAATCAAAGAATTTATTAAGGTCCTTAATGAATCCTGCGAATATACTGAAGAAAAAGAGGATATACTGAAAAGAACAACTATTATAAATTTTTTCATTGGAGTTAAATTATTTTTAAAAACATGATTAGCTTTACTTCTTTACAACATTCAAAAATATTCACTATTGTATAAACATCAAATAAAATGTTCAGGTAAATCAATAAAAATTTTATAAAGAACTTTGTATGTAAAATAAAACTGCCGGAGTTTCACCGGCAGAATTTTAAATAAATTTATATATAAGCTTGTTCACCATGAAGAGTTTCATCGAGTCCTGTTTTTTCTTCTTCAGCAGTAGTTTTTACTCTGGTGAATAAGTTTATTATTGCTAGCATCAGGTACGTAAATCCGAAGGCATACACTGAACTTATTGCAATTGCGCCTAACTGAATCCAGAAAAACTTAGAATCGCCGTACAATAGTCCGTTTGCGCCGGTTGCATTTACTGTCAGAGTTCCGAACACACCCAGCATTATTATTCCAATCATTCCTCCTACTCCGTGAACGCCCCATACATCGAGCGCATCATCCCATCCCATTTTATTCTTCAGATAAACTGCGCCGTAACAAACTACACCTGATATACATCCGATTATGACTGCAGAGTTTGTAGTAACATAACCTGCTGCCGGAGTGATGGTTGCAAGTCCTGCAACTGCGCCTGTAAGCAAGCCGACAAACTTCGGCTTATCTTCAAACATCCAAGCCATTGCAAGCCACATAACTGCGGCGAACGATGCTGCTATATCTGTATTTAAAAATGCTAATGCTGTAACTGAATCAACTGCAAACTCGCTGCCTGCGTTAAAGCCGTACCATCCGAACCATAACAAACCTGTTCCTAAAGCAATCAACGGAATTGAGTGCAAGCCTTTATCTTCAACCTGTCTTTTACCGACATATAAAACTGAAGCAAGCGCTGCCATACCTGCAATATTGTGAACTACAATACCGCCTGCAAAATCTTTTACTCCCCACTCGGCTAAAATGCCTCCGCCCCATACCATGTGTACGAACGGGAAATAGACGAAGAGTAACCATGCGATTAAAAATGCGATGTATGCTTTAAACTTTACGCGGTTGGCAAATGCGCCGGTAATTAAAGCAGGTGTAATTATTGCAAACATCATCTGATATGCAACAAAAACAAAGAGTGGAATTGAAGGATTGAGAGGAGATGGAGTATTCATATCCATACCCTGTAAAAAAGACATCTTAAAATTTCCTATGATACCAAAAAAATCGGAGCCTGTTTTCATATCTCCGCTGAAGCACATTGAGTAGCCTACTAACCACCAGAGAACTGTAGTAACACCCATCGAGACAAAACTTTGCATCATAATAGCCAATACATTTTTTCTGCCGACTAAACCGCCGTAGAAAAACGCGAGACCGGGAGTCATCAGCATAACTAAGCTCGTAGCGAGCAGCATAAATCCCGTATTGCCTGTATCAAAATTCATAACGCTATTCCTTTATGTTAAATTAGGAAAGATGTTTTGAGAATAATTGTATATAAAAGAACGTAAGCCCTGTACAAATATAAGTAAAAAATATTTTGGTTTTAATTACATAAAATTTGCAGAATAAAATAAATCTGGAATCTTACAAAAAAAATTGAGAACAGTTGATAAGTTTAAATCAGTAATCCCATACTTTAGGATGGGGCGAGAATACATAAGATAGAACCCTTCAGGGCTAAATTTTTTGTTAACCACCCCCTACCCCCTCCTTAGTAAGGAGGGGGATTCAGACGAGTTTGTTAATAACATCCTGAAGTGCCTGTCCCGCACTTGATGGGGGAATGGGGTTACTGCTTTTAATAGTGATAACTTAAATGTGTTTGGAAGTAAAAAGAGTTTTATTATTTTTGGTTTAATAATTTTATCAAGTGCTCATTCCCAAACTCATGTTTGGGAATGCATCGTGTGTCGAAACTCTGTTTCGACTTTAATTAAGCGAAACGGAGTTTCGCTCCCAAGTTTCGTCCCAAACAGAGTTTGGGACGGAGAACATACAATAACTTTAAAATAGTATATTCTTCATGGGTAAACTTCAAAACACAATATCACAGGCAAATATAGAGTTCATTGAGAAGCAGCATATATTTTTTGTTGCAACTGCTCCATTGAGTAAAGACGGCAGAGTGAATGTATCGCCGAAGGGATTAGACTGTTTCAGAGTTCTCTCTGAAAATGAAATCGGCTATATGGATTTGATTTCCAGCGGCAACGAAACATCAGCGCACACATTGGAGAACGGACGCATTACAATTATGTTCTGCTCATTCGATGATAAGCCGCTGATATTAAGATTATACGGCAAGGGCAGAGCGGTATTGAATAACTCTGAAGAGTGGAAAAAATATTCTTCGCATTTCAAAATTTATCCAAGCACACGCCAGCTTATAATTGCAGATATAGATCTTGTGCAAATGTCATGCGGATTCGGAGTACCTGAATATGAATTCAAGGCGGACCGCGATATTCATTTCAAGTGGGCAGAAGCAAAAGGTGAAGAAGGACTGAATGAATATATTCAGGAAAAAAATTTAATAAGCCTTGACGGCCTGCCCACGGACCTTTCTATAGGAAAATAAATTTTTCAGACCTTCACCTCATTTTGAAAATCAGGATATTGTGTCAAGCAGAATTTAAAAAAATTTACCTATTAGTAGTAATGGGTTAAATCCGCTTTACAAAATTTTATATTATTTATATTTTGTGGTGAGCTTTTTTTGTAAACTCTTGAACGCCCACCGTCTCGCCTTTGACGAGCCACCTCCTTCAAGAGAGGAATTAATTCTCCCCTTGAGGGGAGTCCGACTTTTAGGTTCGGAGGGGTGTTGCCGATTCTTATTTTGCAGAAATCCGTCAAAAACCCGACTATTTCAATTAGTAATTAACAGTTAACAATGAACAGAAAATCCGACTTTTTCCCGACTTTATTCAATTTGAAATTAAAATAATCCGACTTTTTCCCGACTTTATTTGGATTTGAAAGAGTGAAGTGTTGTTTTTACAAAAACAGTGAAAATAAAATCCGACCAAAACCCGACTTTATCTGTGACATCAGAAAAAATCATAAAAATCAGTGTTCAAAAATGTTACAATAATGCTACAATCATTTGACCTGACAGGATTAAAAACCTGTCAGGTCTATAAACACAAATTCCGACTTTATCTGTGACATCATAAAAAATCATAAAAATTAGTGTTCAAAATATGAAAAAAAATCTTTTAATTTTTTATTTTCTCTTTTTATTTGTAATCTCATCATTTGCGCAGGAAAAAACTATTTTATACTGGGGCGAGCTGCTGCAAAAAAATATAACTGCCGATAATACTTATTACACGCATAAATCCCCCATTGTAAAATGGAAAGGTGTAAACGGTGCATCTGATTACGAATGTAAAACCGATTGCAGCGGACTGATAAACCAGCTCATCAAACAGGCTTACAATATAGATGATTCAACATTCAATAAATGGATGAAGAAGAAAAAAAGAGCGTATGCAAAAGATTATTACAATCAGATAAAAAAAGGAAACGGCTTTCAGGGATTTACAAATATAAAAGATGCTAAGCCCGGCGATGTGATTGCAATTAAATTTCCGAAGCTGATGGATGATACAGGACACATTATGCTTATCACAGAAGCGGCGCAGGAAATAGAGCCTATTGAACCGACGGTGCTTGGCACTAAGCAATGGAAAATAAAAATCATTGATGAAAGCGGGCACGGGCACGGAACAACAGACACTCGATACTTAGGAAATGGAAAATATAAAACAGGACTTGGCACAGGATACTTCAGAATTTATACAGACAGCACAGGAGAGATAGTCGGGTATGCATGGAGCACTGAAACAGGAAGCAAGTACAGAGAAGCTGATGTTAGGAAAGTTATCATAGGAAGATTGAATAAGAAATTTGAATAATTATAATATGAGAAAGAAAAAGAAAATAATTTTTATTGGTTTCAGTATAATACTTTTTTTGTTTTTCACGTATGTATTTCTATCTTTTACAGGTGTTATCAGAGAATTTCGTTTGAAAAGAGAAAGTGAGCCTATGATTGAAAAGATAGAAGAGTATAAAATCAAAAACGGATTTTACCCGAAGAAAATTTCAGATGCAGGTTTTCCAGAACCAGATGAATCAGGACCGATATACTATCAGTTAGAAGGTTCTAATAACTATATTGTTTGGTTTGGAATGGATGTAGGTGAATCTGTTACATACAGTTCTAAAACAAAAAGTTGGACTCCATAAAAAAAACGTTCCCAAGCAGGAGCTTGGGAACGAGTTTAATTGTTAATCGAAACAGCTTTAAAAAATTACTTATTAGTATTCAGAATTTTCTAACAACTATTTTATAAGAACCATTCTTTTTGTATCAATAAAGTCAACGGCTTCAAGTCTGTAGAAGTAAACACCTGAAGCGAGATTTGCGCCATTGAAATCAACTGTATAAACACCTGCAGTTTTAATACCGTTAACCAATGAAGCAATTTCTCTGCCTGTCAAATCAAAGATTTTCATTGTAACCATTCCTGATTTAGGAACTGAATATGAAATCTTTGTTGATGGATTGAACGGATTCGGATAGTTCTGAGCCAGCTCATATTTATCCGGTGTAAGAGATATTTGTGAACCTGTACTTGTTCCAACTCCTGCGGTTACATCATCGATAAATAAGTTATTACCGAATCTTGAATATGCAGTGAACTGAACTTTATTAGTACTAACCGGTATTTCAAAAATCTTTGTTGCCCATTCATTATTAGCAGGTGTCATATATTCGGTATTATTACCAATAGCGCCTGTTGTTGATAAATTTGTGCTTGAGTTATATCCTAACTGTGGAGTATTGGTAGCTTTTAAAGTAATAAGTCTTATCCAGGTTGCGCCGGCGTTTGAAGATGTAAATATACCCAATGAATCCACTGAAAGCGTTGTAGTCGGCTGATAGAATTTATAAGCATAGTTAAATCTTAAATATTTGTTTGATACAGTCACAGCAGGGAACTGATTACTTGTTAATGATTGAGTTGTTCCAGCTGTTGCAGAGTAATTATCAAACATAGTTGAACCTGCACCTGCTCCGTAACCGCTTGGTGTCTGTCTTGTCCAGTATTGTGTACCCGTGAAAGTTAATGTCCATTCAAAAGGAGGATATGTCGTTCCGGCAAAGTTTTCATTTAAAGGAAGAGTGCTTACTCTTCTTAATGTTAAGTTTCTTGTTTCTGTAGATGCAACAGAATCAGTTGTAGAAGAGAATCCGTAAACTTTCCATTGACCTACAATAGAATCACCTCTTGCTACGCCGAGAGTATTCAGCATTCCGTCTAATGCAGAGTTTACAATTGATAATGTAGTATCAAAACCTGTGTTGCCAGAGGGTACATTAAATACAACAGGACCTGTGAAAGTCGGGCTATCGAACTGCCATTTATATTTTACACCGTTACCTGCTTTTCTCCATGAAATATTTATATTGGAGTTATCATTACCTGCGGTAATAATTGTTGTATTATTAAGTGGAGTAGAAAGAGCAAAAGGAGATACAACAACTGTACCTCTTGTTAATGTCAGCGTTCTTGGTCCGTTAGCTGCTTTTAATGAATCAACAGTCGGAAGTACTCTACTTGCATATACATCCCATGAACCGACTAATGAATTACCCGGAGCAACACCTAAGCCGGCTAGAATGTTATCAAGCTGTCCAAGTGTAAATGATGTTGAGTTTAATGCTGCGCCGATTGTAATTTGTCTGCTTGGTGCAGAAGGAGAACCGAATATAAATTTATAGTTAACACCTGTAGCACATGTATCCCAGTTAAATGTTACATTGGTGGTTGAACCCGGAAACGATACTAAAGTAGTTCCGGCTGCAGGTGCTGTTAAATTGAAAGCATTCAGCACAGGGACGTTTGCCACTTTTACTTTGCTGACTGCTTTGAAAAGATTTAATCTTCCCTTTGATAGTACCTGTGTGCTTAATCCGGCAAGAGTATCTACCGTGGAAAGCATAACAAACTTCATATACTTTGCGAGTGAGTCAGGCTGCGTTCTGCCAAGCTGAATTAAATTTGCTCCGGCTGCATTGAACATTAAACCTATAGCTCCTGCTACGTGAGGAGTAGCCATTGATGTTCCTGTATTGTTACCGTAAGTATTGTTGGGCAAAGTAGAAAGAATAGTAGTTCCCGGAGCGCCTAAGTCCATATTGATAGGTCCGTAACCTGCTCCTGAATTCTTAACATCTGTATTTGTTGTATTGGTAACTGCAACCATAAAAGGACTTGGGCATGCAGTTGGAATATCGCCGACAACATCAATATTCACATTGTTATTCGGACCTGCACCGGCTGAAAGAACTCCGACTCTGCCGAGTGAATCATAAAATGCGCACCATAGCGGGAAGTTAGCGGGCTGACCGTTATCAACACCAAAAGATGAATTTGTAGAAACTACAAATGCGCCTTTAAGTCCGTTAGTTTCATTGTAAAGTTTTCTTTGTTTGTAAACGTAACCGTAAGCTTTGATTGCAATAGATTCTGTTCCTGTTGAACCTTGTATAGGCATAACTTTAACTTTCCAGTTTACACCTGTAACACCGGCGCCGTTATTTCCTTTTGCACCTACTGTACCGGCTACGTGAGTTGAGTGAGATTCTGATGGAATTGTTCCGTTATTATTTATAGCGCTCCATCCGTTAAAGTCATCTACATAACCGTTGCCGTCATCATCAATACTGTTGCCCGGAATTTCACCATAGTTCTTCCAGTAATTAAGGTCAGGATGAGCAAGGTCACCGCCGCCGTCAACAACGCATACTACTATTGTATCTCCAAGTGCTGTGTTTCCGCCTGTTGCAATATCCCATGCTTCAGGAGCATCGATATCGGCATCAGGAGTTCCGCCGGATTGCCCGGTGTTATTCATATCCCATTGCTCTGCAAATCTAGTATCATTAGGAGTTGTAGAAGAAACGGTACGTTCCTTTACATTATTATGATTAAACTGAGCAACTGAAACATCTCTTTTGCTCTTAATACTTATTAAGGCATCTACGGCTGAGCTTTTTGTAACATCATACTCCATAAGGTAAATGTTCATACCGGGAATAAGTCTTTCCTTAATACGAAGACTGATGTTTGAAAAATCTGAAACAAGTTTATTTATATCTGCATCGCCATTAAGAGATACAATAATTTCTCCTTCGTTATAATCTTTATCTTCATAGATATAAGAAAAGGAATTTTCTGTTTTCGTATTTTTAGAAATGGTAAGTACCATTATAGTAACAAGAAATACCGTTACTAAAAAAACGGAAAGCTTTGAAAAGTAGCTTTTTAGCATGAGCTTGATTGAGTTGATTTGAAAGAATAATAAATATAGTATTTAAGGATTTTAGATGAAAGTAACTATATTAATTACACCGAATTATCTCAAATTCTATCGGAAATTAAGTGTTTTTTTTTAATTTGAAATTCCCGATTTAATACTCAATATTTGTAAAATGAACAGAATAGAAACACTACAAAATTTACTTAAAGAAAATCCTGCTGATGAATTTACTAAGTATGCTTTAGCGCTTGAATACGTTTCAATAAAAGATTCAGAAAATGCAGAAAAGTATATGAAAGATTTACTGATGAATTCCCCAAACTATCTAGCGGTTTATTACCAATACGGCAAACTGCTTGAAGATAAAGGTGAAATTGACGAAGCCAGAAAGATTTATAATCAGGGATTATTTGTAGCAGCATCACAAAATGATTTGCACACCAAAGCAGAGCTTCAGGATGCCCTGGATAATTTGTTCTAATAATATTAGTGATTTTTAATTTTTAATTTTATAACTTTACATATAAATAAAACAAACTGCCCATCCATCATTCTACTCTATAAAAAATATTTCCACTGATTTTAAGGACTTATTTTTTTAAATTATTGTTACGAAATTAAACCATATCTAAAGAGCCTTTTCTACTATTTTTAATTTAAACCAAAAGACGAAAGAAAAGTCATGACAAAAAAAATTGCTTTTGTTGTCGGAATGTTTTTCCTGATTAGTACTTCAATTTTTTCCCAATCAAATACAAGTAAATGGGAAAATTTTACCGACCTTAAGAATGTCCGCGCAGTTTCAGTTAAAGGAAATAATTATATAGCTGCTACTTCAGGCGGTTTATTTTTCTATAATTCTTCAACTGAAGAATTCCGCAAGTTTACAAACCTGAACGGACTGGTAAATATTGATCTGACTTCCCTTATTATAGATACACAAAATAAGATTTGGATTGGCGCCTCTGACGGCTCACTTGTTCTTATGGATTTAAACGGAAATGTTTTAAAGACTATTTACGATATAAAAAATTCCAGCGAAAGCAATAAGTCTATTAATTGCTTTTATCAATATGGAAATGCAATGTTTGTCGGTACAGGATATGGAATTCAAAAAGTTGATGTAAATACTCAGAATTTTATCGATGCTCCATATTACCAGCTTGGAATAATTCCTATTAAAACTCCCGTTACTGCTTTAACAGCAAACAGAGATACACTTTTCGCTGCAACTAAATCCGGTATTGGTATTGCAAAAATTCCCGGTAATAATCTTAACAGCCCTTCAAGCTGGTTAAATACTTTTATCGCTCCTCTGAATGTAAATATAAACTCAATTGAATCATTTGCGGGAAATGTCTACGCAGGTTCTGAAACAGGTTTTGCCACCTATAACGGAGGTACCTGGAGTTATTACCCAAATGCTACTGTGGCAGGCGCAAGAACTTTGCATGTTAGAACAATCTCAAACAGGCTTTACTTTATTTCCAACGGCACTATTTACTCTGCGCCGTCAGATAATATAGAAAACATTCAGGTTGAGGTAAATTCAGGAAACTGGAGTTATATTCAATCAGATGATACACAAACCCCTGTTTACGGTTCAAACAATAATGGTATTTATTATAAATCAGCAGGTGGATATGTTTTCAAAAGCCCCAATTGTCCTTTCACAAGTGTATTCGATTATATGACAATTGATGACACAGGAAATTTATGGGTAGCCGGGGGTTCTGAAACTGCCGGTATTTATAAGTACGATGGCAATAACTGGACTAATTTAAATAATACTCAGTACCCTGCTCTTGGCAGCAGTAATAATTTCAGAAGGATAAATCATCAGGGAAATACAATCTTTGCTTTATCATTCGGCGGAGGCGTTTCAGTTATAAAAGGAGATTATATAAAAAATTATAATCCTTCGAACTCAATTCTGCCGGGAATAACCGGCGCTCCTAGTTTCTGTACAGCATTCGGCGGAGCACCTGATAGCAGGGGGAATTTCTGGGCAACCTTTTATCAGACCGATGTTGGTAAATCACTATATTGCCTCACCCCCGATAGTGTTTGGATCGGATATCAAAATCCTTCGTATTTAACATTTGCAAATCTTACTCAAACTGCAATAGATAATTATGATACAAAATGGATTGTATCTGAAAACACTTCACCTTCCGGATTATATTTCTTTAA
>JBHEKU010000118.1:0-5162 GCA_041859205.1 Ignavibacteria bacterium
TATAAATTTCCCTAAAAATCACTCCGAAAAGCGGGCTACGACGTAAACTCGCTTCGCTCAAACATACGTCTCGCCTCGCTTGTTCTCGTGATTTTCATAACGGAAAAATTATAAGGCCGTTTCTCATTTGGTTTTGCACTGACGAATTACCATTTCTCCGTTGTTGTTTTTACAATATCGCATTTGAAATTTTTCCATCTTGACGGATTTTTGACGGATTTTGTTTTCATCCCGCCTTGGCGGGGCTGCAAAATAAGAATTTCAATTCTGAATATTATTTTAACATTATGGCACATTTTTAACCGCCCCCTTAAATCTCATTCTATTAGGTAAAATAATTTATACTACTTGCGACAAAACTCTCCCCTTGAGGGGAGTACTCCGCGAAGCGGAGGGAGGGGTGTTTGACCGAACACCCACCGTCTCGCTTGATACAATTTGCGCGGGAGTAATTTAAGTAGTCCTGATTAAACAAAAAAGATGATGCTGCCTATTACTACTAATAGGTAAATTTATTTGGAAAGGTATTGACAGGAATTTTAGTTGTTGGTCTGCAAGACCAACAACGGTAAAAATAAGATGGAGGATATGATTTATAAACTACTTCACTTTTTATTTTACAAGTACCATTTTTCTTGTTTCAAAGAAATTTTCCGTTTCCAGGTTATAGAAATAAATTCCGCTAGTGAATAGAGTTGCATTAAATTCATATCTGAATTTTCCTGCTGAGAGATTTTCATTTACAAGCGTTGCCATTTCCTTACCCAATAAATTATAAACTTTTAATTTTACAAAAGATTTTTGCGGCAGCGAAAACTCTATATTTGTAATGGGATTAAATGGATTTGGAAAATTCTGAAACAAAGTATAGTTATCCGGAATTGTAGAATTTAATTCTTTTACCCCTACTTGCCCGCCTGAATTTGTATATAAGAATCTTAGGTTTCCACCCGCATAAACAATTGAATCAGTTAAAACATTTAAATCGTAGTAAATTGCGCTACCGAACTGAGATGTCTGCTCTCTATTCCAGTTTCTGCCACTGTTAGTTGTTTTAAAAATTCCTCCGTCTGCTGCGCAAAATCCTAAATTGGAATCAAGAAAATCAATTCCATATCCTCCGGGTCTTGAAACATCATAAGGCAGAAAGCTAATACTATCCCATGATACTCCGAAGTTTGTTGTTTTAAAGATTATAGGATATAAGCTAATAGTCCAACCTGTATAATCATTTATAAATTTCATTCTAAAAAGATGACTAGTCCAAGTTGAAAAACTTGAAGTTAACCAGTTTGTACCCCCATCTGTTGTGTAAAAAGCAACACCTTCACCACACATTACTCCATTAAGTGAATCTTTAAAATATATATCTTTCATAGAACCTTCAACCCGCATGGAATCAAATGTTACACATCCATCGGTAGTTTTAAGAATACAAACATTACCGCAAAGCCAGCCGGTGTTTTCATTTAAAAAATATGCTCCCTCAAGGGTTGCATATCCTGAACCTGGTCCACCTGTCCTTATACCCATCCAATTTGTACCACTGTTTGTAGTTTTTAGTATTGTCCAGTCCCCGACAGCATAAAGTAAATTTGAATCAAGCGGGAAAATTTGTATTATTGAAGCTTTTGCAGGGTTTGGCTGGATAATCCAGTTAGTTCCTGCATTTGTCGTTTTATATATAATATTAGAGCCGCACGCCCAGCCGGTTTTTAAATTTATAAACTCAACATCGTATATCGCATGAGTAGGAGTCATTTGCTGAATCCATTGAGCAAATAAAAACGATGGAAAAAATAATAGGAGCAAAACAAATTTTACAATATTTCTCATATGTTTACTTGAAGATAAAAGTACAGGGAAAGTTTAAAACTTTCCCTGTCAAAAATACTGCTTTAATAAATTACTTTACTAATATCATTCTTTTTGTATCTGTGAATTCACCTGATGTAAGACGGTAAAAATATATTCCACTGGAAAGATTACTGCCATTAAAAGTAACAACATAATTGCCTGCCGGTTTGAATTCATTTAAAAGCACAGCAACCTCTTTTCCGGATAGGTCATAAATCTTAATGACTACTAAATTTTCCTTTGGAATAGGAGCTCCTCCTATATCTGAGCGTTCAGGTTTATACCAGCCGCCAAAATATGTTGAGGGAGACGGCGCAGACATTACTTGCGGCGGCTGTGTAGCACAGTTATAATCTGATTGTGGTAATGCAGAAGATTTGAAAAATAAAAAAAGTAAAATAACTAATGTGATTTTTAGGGTTATCATAAGTAGTTTAATTAAATTGTAAAAATATTTAATTAAATACTCTTACCTAGTATTTAAGAAGTGAAACCAATAACTATATGTGTCACTTATTTAAGTTATTTAAAAAACGTAAGATTAAAAAGGATAAAAAAAAAAGGTACAATACCGAAACTAATATACTTATCAAAATATATTCTTATTTCACCTCCATACGAAACCTTTCTATAAACTTGTGAGTTGAAGATTAAGTAATGAATTTGTAAAATTTGATAACTAAACCTTTAAAATGTTAAAAAGTAAATCTTACCAACTTCTCTTCCTTTCTCTGTTCTCGATTTTTGTTCTATCTTTATCATCGTGCAATAACACTGTGGAAAGTATAATCAACGCTGTTACAACAGTTGAAGTAACTGCAAAGGAACGACTCGATAGCGCAAATGCACAGGCAACAAGAAAATACGGCGCAAGCACAAAGCTTGTACTTATAATGGGCAGAAATGTAAATGCTAACGGAAAGACATCGCTCTCTGTTTTAAACTCCGTAGCAAATCCCGATACAATTAGCGCATGGCTTTATGTTTACCGAGTGCCTTCAGATACATCTCTTAGAATCTATACACCGAATCCTTTAATAACTGCTAACGATTGTATTGAGCTGACAGCTTTTTTTAATCCTAATCAATTGATAAGTCTTATACAGGATACTACGGCAAGGAATATAATTTCAGGAGCATTTAGTGTTGTAACATCTGCAAATGTTGGGATTACTACTTCACCATCAGTTCTGTTAAACAGTGATGCTTCATTGAACCTGGCGAATTCAACAAATCCTATTATAAAATTCAACTCAAGCTTTGTACCCGATACCAGCCACATGAACGGCAGCATATTTTTATCGGGAAGCACCAGCCAGTCAAGAAATATGTTTTTGATTCCGGCTGCGGGTACACTGAATCTTCCGTCGTATATTACAAATCTTACGGGCTTTCCCGCTGACTTGTGGGTGGTTCAGTATAAAAGAACAAACTCAGGCGTGCAGCAAAGTTTGATACTTGGCACAGTGGTGCAGTCAGGGCAGCTGATGGGAGTTCCGATTGGAATACAAAGCGCGGTGATAAATTTATCTAAAGATGCGAGTGAGTAATTGATTGTTAAATTTCTTATAAACAATAAACGGGTCTTTGAGACCCGTTTTTATTATTCATTATTAATTACTAATTATTAATTAGAAGAGCCGTAAACTTTTTTATAAGCCCAGTTGCCTACCACTATATATTTTTTCATCTCTCCGTTATAAGCCTTTATTCCCATATAAATACCATAAGCAATAGCCAAAAGAATTGAACCGAATAAACCTATATAGAATATTCCCATCCCTATAAAAAATCCTGCTCCGGGTGAACCCGAACCTGAGCTTTTGGAAAGTGCTAAACCTAAAAATCCGGTGGCTAGCAAAACAATCACTAAAAATATAATCAATACAAAGATAATAGCGGCATAGAATAAATGAAAGAATATCGATTGCAGCGCGTGAAATGCTACAAACTTCGATTTATCCTTCTGCACAAAATACAAAATAATCGGTAAAATTATTCCGCCCAGAAAAATAGAAAAGTGGGAGAACATTGCAAGCAGTTTTTCATCGCTTGTGGGTGTTTGCTGAGTTACTTCTGTGTTATTTTCCATAGTTTAAATTTAATAGAAAAATATTATTTTGTAAACATAACTAAAATTCCTTCCTAATGAAAAAGTCGTTACTTTTTATTCTGGGAATATTTTTCATTCCCTTCTCAATTTGTTATTCGCAGTATACGCTGCAGAATGTTTTTAGTTCTACAACATTTAACAAGCCGCTCGAAATGGTTGTTCCTACTGATGGTACGGACAGGCTTTTCATTGTCGGTCAAAGGGGCATTATTACCGTAGTATATCCTTCGCAACCTTCAACTCCGGGGAAAGTTTTTCTTGATATATCGGATAAAGTAATTCAGTCAGGTCTCGAGCCCGGTCTTCTCGGTCTGGCATTTCATCCTAACTTTTCCTCAAACCGTTACTTCTATGTTTATTACGATACACCTGCGGGAACGCAGGAAGTTATTGCCAGGTATCAAGTAAGCCCGACTAATCCGGACTCGGCATTAAAATCTTCTGAGTTAATTATCTTGCAAAATACAATGTCATCCGCCTCTCATTACGGCGGCAAAATTGCTTTTGGCAAAGATAATTATTTATACATCGGCTGGGGAATGGGTACCGGACAAAATGATCCGCCAAACAATGCGCAGAATTTATCTCTGCTGCTAGGAAAAATATTAAGATTAAATATTGACACGGTTGCCGGCGGAAATAACTATGGAATACCATCGACAAATCCATTCAGGGATAGCGTCGGAACTCAGCGAAAAGAAATTTATGCATGGGGATTCCGCAATCCATGGAAATTTAGTTTTGATTCTACAGGAAGAATGTGGTGCGGCGATGTTGGGCAAAATACTTTTGAAGAAATTGATATCGTAAACCGTGGAAAAAATTACGGATGGAGAATAATGGAAGGCAATAATTGTTTTAATCCTAATCCATGTGATACAACGGGACTCGTAAAGCCTATTTATCAATACCCCAGAACTGACGGTACTTCCATCAGCGGCGGGTATGTCAGCTATACAAATCAGCTGCCTTCAGTGAAAGGAAAATATATCTATGGAGATTATACTAACGGAAAAATCTGGGCGTTAACTTATGATGGAATAAATCCTACAACTACAACTTTATTGTTAGATAGTCCTTACAATATTTCTTCATTCGGTATGGATAAGAATAAAAATATCTATATCTGCTCAATCGGGGATAATAAAATTTATAAATTAGTTGATAATACTGTCGGCACAGAGCCGTATGA
>JBHEKU010000113.1:0-4946 GCA_041859205.1 Ignavibacteria bacterium
AAATTTATCGTTTACAATTTCACCTAAAGCTTTTGCTCTTTTTATTGTCGGTATATTTAGCGAAACCGCTTTTATATATTCCGGATTATCTTCTTTTACCGCTGCAGAGTAAATTACCAGTTCAGTGTCATCCGGAAGAAAATCTGCGCTGTGTCCTTCATGTATTGTTATTCCAAAATTTTTCAATCGCTCTGAAATATCCGTAGTGTATGAATCACTACCCGAGACGATATAATTATTCTTTGCGAGATATTCTGCTGTCCCGCTCATTCCTATTCCCCCTATTCCTATGAAGTGTACCTTCTTAATATTTCCGAATACGTCGCTCATTAAATTTTATTTTGAAGTCCTTTTCTAATTTGTTGAAATTCCGATATCAATTTTGTTTCATTTTGAAAATCGCTGAGTCTTATTCTTAACAATCTTTTTCTGTTAGCTAATTTTAATTTCACTAATCTAATATTGCTCTTTTCCAGTCTTCCTTCTTTTTTCTCCCGTGAGAATTTTATTCCTACTATCTCATTGTATGGTAATTCTCTTTGCCCGAATCTGTTTTTCAAAGTAATTTTTCTGTCATCAAATACTAAATATCTTGCTCTTACATAATTTGAAATCAGTATGGCAGTAAAGAACAAAATGAAAATACTTATGATATAAATTATAGGGTCCTGAACTACCACCTGAAATTTTTCATTTGAAAAACTTCCTCTTACCAAAACATATAATATCAATGTTGTTAGATAAATCAAGAGTGATATGTAATAAAAATCTAATCTGTATTTATATGTTCTTTCATTCATAATTTTGCAAGCTTTATAACTTCATCTGCAATTTTTGAAGCTGCATTTATATCGGAGAACTTTGAAACATTCGTTTTTAATTCATTCAATAAATTTTCATCGTATAAATATTTTTCAATCGTATTATACATTTCTTTATCCAGATCTTTCTGCAAAAGCATCACTGCAGCCTTTCTGTTCATCATACTTCTTGCATTCATCTCCTGATGATTCTCTGCCGAAGTCGGCAGTGGAATCAATATTGCAGGCAGCTCCAGATATGCAATTTCCATAATACTCGTAATTCCAGAGCGGCATATTACTAAATCAGCAGCTGAAAAGGCATAAGCAATCTTCTCAATGAAATCCAGAATTTTTATCTTATCTGAATATGGTGCATACTTATCTTTGTAATACTTAAAATCAGGAACACCTGTCTGCCAGATAAGATTTATATTTTTCTCATAAAGTTTCGGAGCAATTTTATCTAATGCAATGTTAATTCCTCTTGCACCCTGGCTTGCACCGAATACAAAAATAGTTTTGTTCTCTACCGGAAGATTGAATGACTTCAATGCCTCTTTTTTATCAACCAGTTTTAATGATGTTCTTATCGGATGCGCTATGTTTAAAATATTATCTTTTCTCTTCACATATTTATTGCTGTCTTCGAATGTCAAAACAACCTTATCAGCTTTCTTCGAAAGATACTGAATTGTCTTACCGGGATAGGAATTTCCTTCCTGTAACAGCACGGGAACTTTCAATCTGTTCGCTGCATAAATTACCGGTCCGCATACAAATCCGCCTGTACCAACCACTACATCCGGCTTAAATTCTTTTATAATTCTTCTGCTTTTCAAAACAGAGCCGACGACTTTCATAGGAAGAGAAATGTTCATTAGGTACTTTTCCCTGTTGAATCCTGCAATTTCAATTAACTTAATATTGTAATTATTTTGCGGCACTATTTTTTCTTCTATTCTTCCTTTAGCTCCGATAAACAGAATTTCTGCATCGGGAAATTTTTTCTTTATTTCATCTGCGATTGCGATAGCGGGGAAAATATGTCCGCCGGTACCGCCCGCAGCAAATATTACTTTAAGCACTGGCAAATTTAAATTCTTCAACTTCTTTCTTCTGCGTTGCAAAAGAAGATATATTCAATAAAATCCCTATAGCTATCGAATTAAAAAATAAAGCTGTACCACCGTAGCTTATAAACGGTAGCGGCACACCTGTTGTAGGTATAACACCCGTTGCTACACACATATTTATCACTGCATAAAATGAAAGTACAGTCGTAATTCCGAAGGCAAGGTATCTTCCGAAATCATCCTGAATATTTTTTACTATTCTATAACCTCTGAACATAAACACAGCAAACAAAGTAATTATAAGAGCCGTACCGATGAAACCATACTCTTCACCTACAATTGAAAAAATAAAATCACCGTATGCTTCAGGCAAATAAAAATCTCTTTGAATTGAATTACCCGGTCCAATTCCTGTTATACCGCCATTGCCGAAACCGATAATTGCCTGCATCAACTGATAATTTGAATTTCCTCCCGATGTATACTCAGAGTGAGAGGAGAGACGATTCAGGATATAATTTTTAGAAAGAACGAATAAAACTGCGAATGGTAAAATTATCAGTCCCGTAAAAACTAAATGCTTCAGCTTCACTTCAGAAAGAAAAAGCATTAAGAATGAAGTTGAAAGAATAATCAACGCAACAGAAAAATTCGGCTGAAACGCTACAAGAGTGCACACAAAAAGTATATAGAATAAAATAACTATGTAACCTTTGTAAAGCATGTGCAAATAATCTTTTTTTCTTGCAAGCAAGGCAGCAACATAAATTATCAATGTGTACTTAGCAAAATCCGACGGCTGAAAACTTAATGGTCCCAGACTAATCCATCTGCTTGCACCCTTCATTCCAACTCCTCCAAAGAAAATATAAATCAACATCAGAATCGAAATCCAAATTAAGTATTTTGAATATTTCTGAATCATTCTGTAATCTAATTTTGCGAAAGCAAAAATTAATACTATCCCGAATAAAACTCTAAGTGTATGCTGACGGAATAACATATTCGGATCGGAAAACTTATCCATAGCAAAGGATGAGCTTGCGCTGTACACTGCGCCGATGCTGAAGAAAAGCATCAGCAGCACAGGAATCAGAATCCAGATATCAATTTTATGTTTTGATGTATCGCTCAATCTTTTATAGATTATTTACCAATTCTTTAAATTTTGTACCGCGCTCTTCAAAGTTGTTGAACATATCGAAGCTTTTACATGCAGGAGATAAAAGTACTGTGTCACCTGCTTCACTAATTTTATATGAATAACTAACTGTATCTTCGTAAGAATCTGCAACTTGAACTTTTTTAAAGGGACCAAAAAAATTATTTATTTTTTCTTTGCTTGAACCGACTGCAATAATTTCTTTAACTCTTTCATTCACTAAATCTTTCACAACATTGTAATCGTTATCAACATCTTTACCTCCAAGAATCAGCACAATATTTTTATCGAATGATTGCAAAGCAACAATAAGTGCATCTATGTTTGTTGCTTTTGAATCATTATAATATGACACTCCGTTCAATTCTCTTATAAATTCTATTCTGTGCTCAACACCTTTAAATTCCATCAAGACCTTTTCTATTTCATCGCATGAAATTCCAAATTTCTTTGCTGCAATTATTGAAGCCAGGACATTATAAACATTATGGTTACCTTTCAGATAAACATCTTTTCGCAATACAACATCGTCAAGCTGATTTTTCTTTTTATCGAAATAATAAAGCATGCCGTCCATCAAATATGCGCCGGTATTGAAATCAGATTCGTATAAATTTTTTGTTACACTTATCGCCGCGATATTTTCTTTATAATCTTTCAATTTATCATTCAGTATTTCATCATCGTAGTTGTAAACAAGTAAATTATTACCTGACTGATTTGATGAAATTTTTAATTTTGAATTGAGATAATTTTCAAACGAACCATGCCAGTCAATATGATCAGGTGTAATATTTAAAATTATAGCAACTTCAGGATTTAATGATTCTATATCTTCTAACTGAAAACTGCTTAACTCAAGAACAACTATTGAATCTTTAGTAACATCATTTACTATCTCAGAAAAAGCTTTGCCAACGTTTCCGCAGACAAAAGTTTTGTAACCTGCATTTTTGAAAATTTCTCCTATGAGAACTGTAGTTGTCGTTTTACCATTTGTCCCTGTAATACCGATTATAGGAGCAGGACAAAACCAGCTTGCAATTTCTACTTCTGAATAAACTTTCTTTTTTAAACTTCCAGTCTTCACCAGAATTTCTTTAGAAGGCGGAATACCAGGGCTTTTTATAATTACATCGTAATCTAGAATAGAATCCGTAAATCCATTGGATTCTATTTTCAATTTATCGGATTCAATATTTAGAATGTTTGCATTCAATTCTTTTTCGTCAGTTAAAAGTACTTCTTTTGCTCCATTGTTTAATAACAATTTTGTAATCGCAATTCCGCTTCTTCCTGCCCCAAGCACTGCAAACTTAGTATTTTTTATATCTTCTGCTTTCAAAAATCTTATCTGATTTTAAATGTTGCTAAAGCCATAATTGCAAGTATAACTGCGATTATGTAAAATCTTACTACTATCTTGGGCTCAGGAATTCCCTTCATTTCAAAATGATGATGTAATGGTGCCATTTTAAAAATCCTTCTTCCTTCACCATATTTCTTTTTCGTATACTTGAAATAATATCTTTGTAATATCACTGAAACTGTTTCAACGAAAAATATTCCGCCAAGCAGCGGCAATAAAAATTCTTTTTTAACAAGTATGCAAAGTGTTCCTACTGCGCCGCCTAATGCCAGTGAACCAGTATCTCCCATGAAAACCTGGGCAGGATACGAATTATACCATAGAAACCCCAGCGAAGCCCCTGCCAAAGCAGTGCAATAAATTGCAAGCTCGCCGTTTCCTTTCAGATAAATTATGTTCAAATATTTTGCAGCTTCAACATTTCCGGATACATAAGCTATCACACCAAGTGTAAGTGCTACAATTCCCACCGTGCCCGTAGCCAATCCGTCTAATCCATCAGTAAGGTTTACTGCATTTGAAGTTGCGACAATTATAAA
>JBHEKU010000009.1:0-2541 GCA_041859205.1 Ignavibacteria bacterium
ATACATTGCTTGAAGATCATCAAAAGTATTTTTATATCAACGATAATTATTTGTTAAAAGTAGACGTGTCACTGGAGAATAACACTTATGAAATAAATTTGTCTTTGAACGAAAGTTATACTCAAGATAAAATTAATGATGTGCAAAGTAAACTATCAGAGATAAGCGAGTTCAGTTTGGCTCAACTTAGAATTTATACTCTTCATGGCGCAGACTTTACATTACATTATCCATAATGTTTATGTCTTATAAATTTTATAAAATAATCAGTTAATAATCTTATGACAAAGCGGATTCCCGTTATACACACAATTGCAGTCTGCGAAAATCCCAAAACAAAAAAACGGATGATCTGTGATATCTATGAACGGGATGGAAAAATAACAGTTGAATATAAAGGGGAGAAATATGATGCAAGCCTGTACTCAAATGATTATAAGAAAGTAATTAGCTTAATATTTAAATTAGAATTTATCCGGCAGTATCATTTTCATGAATATGGAAAGACATATGAAGCTGTAAAACTTCATAACGAAAAATTAAAGAAGTGAAATTTTATTCCAATACCGTGGGTACGGAATTCATTTTATCAGGCGGATAAGTTTGACACATAGCAATTCTTTCTTCTAACGAAGCTTCTAAATATTGTAGGCCGGCCTCCAAACTCACAATTACAGGCATACGACCTTTATCATGCACTACATTTGTTACTTCATTTCCTACGGTAGTTATCATAGTGCACGAATGCAACATTATCTTTCTCTTTTCTAAAATATCCTAAACAAAAAACGTATCTTCATTTACAACAGTGAAACGATAAGGATGTCTGACTATTTTCTTAGTAGGATTTTTCTTTATTTCTGTGAACGTTTCAATTACCACCTTTTTCCACTCGTGATAACCGTGCATAACAAATAAGCATCGATTTTCTTTTAAAAGTTATTGTCAATAATCAGCTTTAGCTCCATTAGTAATTTCTTCAATCCTTGAATTTACCATTGGACCGGTTTGCCATTTGAAACCCCATCGCATAGCGTCCAAAGAATATTCACCATCAATGAATCATAACACAGCCTTATTAAAATACCCTTAATTTGCTATGGACATTTAATTATTTTCTTTTTATGTTTATGAAAGAAAAAAATTATATGACACCTGAAAAAAATTACACTGGTATTCCTTACAAAATTACTTCAGACCCCAATCCAGATAAAGACGGCTTCTATAATGGAAAACTGGATATGACTCATGCAGTAATTAACATTAAATTCAAAGCAACAGATATTGTTAAGGGGGACTTAGCAGCCACTCTTGACAATATTGCAAAGCATCAAACAATTTTTCCAAATGTTGTAGTAACAAATCCAAATAATGAATATTTGAATCCGGAGGACTTTCCTAATGAAGACCCTCCTAAAAAGAATTATTCACATATTCCAGAGCGTTACAGTGGTAAGATAGATGTCATGTTATTAGCTAATCTAATGACTGATTTGAATTGGTTTATAATTTATATGTCGGAAAGTCAGCAACTTTATGATGAACATTATCCTTCAATGGAAGAAATTTTAGATTCATTAGTGAATACAGGAAAGTATGAACTGGAAAATAATAATTTGATAATTCAAGTATCACTAAATTCAAAAGAAAGTTCTTATGAAATAATTATTAATCCTAAATTTTTCAGTGATGAAAATTATTATTTAAACATACATTCTATGTTAGGTGAATTAGATGAAAGTTCTTCTGAGATAATACTTACAAAAGGAAAGAAAGAAGTAATTTTAAAATACCCCAACCTAAATTTTAATTAGTATGCAATATTCTCAAACTAAATTAACAAGCCATCTTTTTTTTAAACCTGCTGAACTTAGAAACAAATGGAGATTTGTGGTTAAGCTTCATCAAGCCACAAGATTACATTACGATTTGAGATTAGAAATGCCGGGAGCTTTGAAAAGTTGGGTTATAGCAATTGGTGATTTAAGCATGAAAGCGGGTGCAGTATGTGAAGCTTATATGACCCCCGACCATAATCCCAATTTTATTTTCAGAGAAGGAGTTATTCCTAAAGGTCAATACGGCGCAGGTGAAATTCTTGTTTACGATAGAGGTGTTTATTATCCTTTTGGTGCATGTAATGACAAAAAACTTGCTAAAGAAATTATGGCTGATGCACTACAAAAAGGAAATGTTGAATTTTTTATTATGGGTCACAGATTAAAAGGAAATTTTAGACTAACAAGGCTTAGCAAATATGAAAAGAAATGGCACCTTACAAAATTAAATGATATGTATTGCCATGATAACGATATTAATAAAATTAATAATTCTATTCTTACAGGTTTAACTATTCAAGATATTCAGAATAATAGGTATAGAAGTGTTGTATAAATTGTTATAATGTGTTTTCCATACCCATATTGCTTAGTTGCTAAATATATACCTTAAATGAAGGGTTTGGTTCTGTCTCAGCCACAGTCCAAACCTTTTTTTATTTCTATTTCTTTGTTAATGATTTAAATTGTTATATGTGCAATA
>JBHEKU010000315.1:0-7336 GCA_041859205.1 Ignavibacteria bacterium
CTTTCCTGATAACGTTCCTGCAAACACCGGTCTGCTTACTCAGCTTGTTTATATTAAGGTCCTGTGACACTGCTATACGGAAGTAATAAGGCATGTCCGGCCAATCCAGGAATTGCACGTTGTTCTTTAGAATCAGATAAAGGTAAAACGAGAAGTAGCACTTAAAAGGAATCTCGAACAGCTTATCAGAAAAATCCACTTCGTTCTCCTCAAATATTTTTTTAAGCTTAGGGTTGTTGAAGTGAGATAGTCCTTTTCTACTAAACGCTCTTTTCTTCTTTTCAAGATTTCTGGCCAGCGCCACCTGAAGGATGCTACATTGTTCACGATTAAGTAAATGAGTATACATGTCACGCTGTTATCCTTTCCTCAGCTTTGAACTTCTTTAACAAGCCCAGGTAACCTTGTTCAATTAGTTTAAAGTCGTATCTGTTTCCTAAAACTGTTTTTCCTTCTTCTAACAGCTCAGCCAGCCCATTAACGAACTTCTCGCCTATATAATAGATTTCGTCATTGGTCATTTCGTTTAGTTCAATTGCTTCAATTAATTTCTTCGTCATTTTGTTCAGTAGTTTGAATATTGTTTAATACTTCTAAAATAGCATTTGACAAAAGTGCTCACAAATCGACTGAAAGTGGGCAGATTTTGAATTTCTTAATATCAGGGGACTCAAAATACGGATTTCGGCAAAGAAATGCAGATTTTCAATATCCTGTAGGACACGGACTTATTGGGTATGTACAAATATACTAAATTTTAGGACTCAATCCAAATTTAACATATTGTAATAATATGTGGTTGAGCATCTAATTTGCAGAAAATGTAAAATCTAACAAATTTTGCAAGAATTCACTCCTTGTAGGATATAGGTGTTCACTCAACATCAAATGCCCTCAAATTTAAAATCAGCGGTAGTATAGAACATCATTCAAAAATTAGATAACCCCGATTAACTTACAGCTCACCCGGCACTATATCTTTAAAAAGGTCATTTTCGAATTCTGTGAATTTTGTCTTAAATTCAACCAGGTACTCAGTATTTTTGCTGTAATCGGTTAGGTTATTTTCTAATACATTTAGTATGACACTTCCATAGCCAAGTGCATTTTCCACAACCATTTGCGCTTCTTCTAGGGAAAATTTAGAATAATACATCATGTCAACTTCCAGGAGCGAAGTTTTAATTGCCCTTAGCATATTTAGATATTCAATTGGTAAGCCCATAAAATTTTGATTAGATTAAAAGTTTTTAAATATAATAATATAATCACTAGGGTGTGCGCGTAGCGGTGTTATTAAATCAGAAGTTAGTGGTGGGGAGAAGATTTAGATGTTAGTCAGTAATGGGAAGAGAATTATTTATAATATTTGTGTTACAAATACAGATAATCATTTGCGGTATTACGATTTTCAATTGTCCAAATCTGGTTGGATACTTTCACTAGCTTACGATGTAAATCCTGTGGAGAGGGTAATAGGTTTGAGTCTTAATATATCGTAAAATGATCACTCATTAAATTTAGACTGAGCTATTGATGTTATAAAATATGTCAGAGTCACTGAGGCTCGTGCTTTTGAAATTAGTAAAACTCTTAAAGAATCTGTTACAGACTGATAGGATATAGCAAAAATATATTTCATTTCAAGAGGTGAACAGGAAATAATGTCAAATGCATTTTGGAAAAATCAATTATTTGGAACAACTTGATACTTTATCTTAAAACCATGCCAAAAACAAATGATTTTAAGAGTTTATGATAATATGGAAGACAGAAAAAAGAAAGAATACTTTATTTACTATGCTAAATAATATAGTATACAGAATAAAAAAGCTTTTTAAATCAGAATGTATTTGTCTTCTGAATTCACTAAAATCCGTTCAAAAACGAAGAAATCAATTTTAGATATTTATGTGGTCTACCCATTTCTTAAAATTAAAAAAGTCTATGAGCTGAAAATTATCAATTATGTAAAAGTTTTTTGACTTAACGGCTTTTATTTTCTTGCTGCCAAGTTTTGTTTTAGCTTTCATAATAGTTTTCTTTATATTTTTTAATTCATTGAACTTAAAAAAATCATGCTCGCACATTTGCATATAGGACGTGGACAGTTTGTAGAGATCGTAAAGCTCAATCGGCTCAATGCTTTTCCTTACGAACATTACTCTAAGCAGGACGCTTAATGAAAGCTGTGTACAGATAATGTTCAGGTGAGTATTGACATCAAAAGCTTTCAGTAGTAAAAACTCAGTCGAGGTGTTAAACACCTTTGGTATAAAATAGGCCGCTATAGGATAGTAATTCAAATTAACTTTAAATGTTTCGTACTTATATTCTGAGTAATTGAATAAGCTATCAGAAGAGATTTCAAAACTATATTTATATTTATCCAGTTTTTTTACATCTACTGAGTATCCTTCTGATTCCAGCTTATCTTCAATGTGATTGTTTAATACTGCATAATCTATAATTGATTTATTTTCAGTCAGGAAATCTACTGTGTTACCATACCTGTTCATTCCAAAGTAAATCCTGTGTAAAAAAGGACCAAATAAGTAATACGGTTTTCTGCTACTCTTATTACCATCAAAATCGTTTACATACTTTACGATAAGACATTGCAGGTATTCTGTATAAACCAATTCCTTCAGCTCCTCTTTGCCGGCGTTACTGGAATTCTTCAATATTTCATCCGGATGAATCATGACTGCTTTTCGTAAAATACTTTCAGGAAATTTCTGATCCTTTCGTTAAGCGACTCATTCTGATAATCCTCTGCAACAGATATTAATTTTTCCGGATCTACTAGTGATGATACCTTCTCTTTAATAAAATCTAATTTTTTTATTTGCGCTCTTGTTTGATGTTTTGAGTTAAAAAAGAAGTAATCGGCGAGTGCTTTTTCTAAAGCTGCAATTTTAAAAAAATAACCATTCCGGTTAACAAGCTTTGTGTTGTTCAAAAGACCAGGATCGGAGATTTTATGATATTTAAATACTCCAAAATCTGATTTGTATTGATAACTTTTCAGATGGCAAACTGATGTAAGTCTATTTTCCATATGTACCACGTTGTAATAACTCAGAGCAGACTCACATGACACATACGATGGCTCGATTATTTTATTGCTTGCATAGTATAACAGTGAGTCGTCGACTTCTGTATCACCAAAAGTATAGAAACCTTTAGCCAGCTTAATTATATAATTTTGTTTCCGCCAGTTGCTGAGATTCATTAAATTGAAATCCGGAAAGATTTTAAACACATCATTTGTATTGAAGACAACTAATGGTCGTAGACTTGTGGAGAATTTATTGAAGTTCATTTAATCTTCATCCTTGTAAATTTGTTTATACAACTACCAGTCAACCTTTTCATATATAAATGAACACAATTATTGCAAAAGCTTCCCTGTTTTTCTCTGCTTAACAATAATTCAATTATTTCTTTTACATGTGAACAGGAATTTTCTCTAAATTCATTCCTAGTCTTGCCAATGAACTTATCACTATTTCTATGTTCTAAGAAAACATTGCTAAAAACAAAATTATTCTGAGAATTAAATATCATTTCAATGCAAAGAAATAGTGTATGGTTGAACCTGTCAAAATATTCAAATTTAATGTTAGAACAATTTTTTTCTAAATTTATATCATAAAAGGCGTTATAAAAAATAAACTGATTTGTGTCTTTAAGTCTGTCTTCACCAAACATCAGGAAACACTTTATTTCGTGCTCATACCTTCTGTACCTTGAACGCTCATCTTCTGAGAGAGTAATATTGTATGATAGTCTAGGAATATCTTTAATTTTTTTACAACTGACTTCCATTACATTTTTTTTTAAAGTATTTAATCCAATATAAATATTAAATGAACATTTTTACCAATTTAAATTTCAATTCATATTATGCAACATCATCTTTTTTTTCTTCGGGTAAATATTGAAATTTATTCAAACTTATGGAGAGAGAAGTTATATCAGTATGACAATATCCCATTGTTACTTTTATATCTGAGTGCCCCAACAATTTTTGAACGTGAGTTATTGGAATTCCTTGCTCTAACATTCTGGTCGCAACAGTATGTCTTGTATCATGAAAACGGTTATCAGGAAAACCTGCTTTGCGAAAATATTTTTTGAAGCTGAATGATATATGAGATTTGTCAAAATGAAAACCTTTCCCATTCTCAAAAACGAAAGTATTTAGATTTTGAGGTTGTTCACCTATAACATGGGCTAATATTGGAGTAAGAGGTAGAATTCTTTTTCGTCCGGACTTCGTTTTGTAATCGAGTTCTGGTTTATTTTGAATTGCAATTGTTTTGTTAATAAAAGAGACATCTTTAAATTGTAACAATAGTATTTCGTTCAACCTTGCTCCTGAATTTAACGCAAAGATAAAAATTCTCATATGGGTTGGATGTGTAATAAGTGTTTTTATTCTCTCAATATCCTCAAATGTAAAGCATCGTCTTTCAACAGCGGGTTCATCATAAAAATTGATTTGTTCCATTGGGTTATCAGACAATTTCTTAGAGCCTTTCAATTTTCTAAAAAAGCATGATAAATTTCTTAAATGGCAATCTACAGTAATTTTACTTGCAGTCTTTCTATTAAACACTTTAAATCTCTCAATATCAGAAGGTACTATTAGGTGAACATATTTATTTCCTACAACTTTTAATAAACGCTGAAATGATAGCTTGTACAAATACACAGAGCCTTTTTCCAATTCATCAGAAACAATATTCATGAAATCATCAATAGCAGTTTTCAATAGTATCGGTTGGAATTCAGATGTAGGAAAAACTGGAGCACGCAAAAAAGCAATCTTGTGTTTACCCGGAGGGATAAAGTTAGCCTTAAATATTTCTGCTTCTTCTTTATTGTCGGTTTCGGTATTTATCCGATTAATTTTACTCTTAGAATTTCGAAAATATAAATAATATTTTCCGTTACTTCCTTTTGAAAGATACATTTGTTTGCCTTAATTTAAATTTTAAAATCAGGCAATTTAGTACGGAAAAATCTTATTAGGACATTTTAATTTGTATAAAAAAAGAGTATTTAATTTTACTACTAAAGACTAACCGATGACTAACCGATGACTAACCGAAAGCTAACCGATTGGCTTATTTTTATAAAATTTAAGAATTGGGAATAAATAAAAAATGGAAAAGTTAAGTGGTGAGAAAAATCTGCAACTGCTATAAATTACTAACAGTTGCAAAGTTTGATTTTCTTTTGAAGTAAACAAAAGAATAGTACTCTCGGAAGGACTCGAACCCTCACAAACAGAGCCGAAATCTGTTGTGCTATCCATTACACTACGAGAGCAATTTAACGGTAATAGTAATGAATAAGTCCAACAGTATTAAATATCGGATTACAGTTATTCTTTACTATTACTAAATTATAAAATATAGATTATAAATATAAATTTTTATTCCAAAAGATTTCCATTTAGAACTGAAAATTTTCGCAAATACATAATTTGAAACTAAACATTCTCGACCAGTCGCCTGTATTTACAGGCAAAACATATTCACAGGCAATAAATGAAACGATATCACTGGCAAAATTTGCCGATGAAAATAATTATAACCGTTTCTGGTTTGCCGAGCATCATAATACAAAATCGTTTGCATCTGCAAGTCCCGAAATTTTAATAAGTGCAATAGGATTTGTTACAAAAAAAATTCGAATTGGCTCCGGCGGAGTGCTGCTCACTCATTACAGCCCGTTAAAAATAGCCGAGCAATTCAAGATGCTTGAAACACTTTATCCCAAAAGAATTGATTTAGGAATCGGCCGCGCAGGTGGAACTGATGCAAGAACAAATAATAAATTAAATCCGATGGGCAGCGATGTATTCGAAAAATTTGATGAGCTGCTTTCATATTTTAATCCTAAAGAAGCTGAATCAAAAATTGCATCACCGTTAATAGAAGATGCGCCGGAGTTCTGGGTGCTTGGGACTTCTCCTGATAGCGCAATGTATGCTGCGAAGAACGGACTCAGATATTCGTTTGCAAATTTTATTAATGATGAAAGATGTGTAGAGTCGCTCGGAGTTTATTATCAGAATTTTAAACCATCAATTTTTTTAAAGGAGCCGTATATAAATCTTGCAGTCTTTGCTTTAGCTGCCGATACGGAAGCGAAAGCGTTAGAGATTGTGAAGCCTGTGGAAGTCTGGGCTATTAACAGTATGCTGTATGGTAAGAATGAAAACTTCCCGTCGAATGAAGAAGCGAAGAGCCATACTTTCAGCTTTCAGGAAAAGATGATGATAGATTTTAAAAGACGAAGCGCATTTGTCGGAGATGTAAAAACAGTCTGTGAAAAACTGGAAGAGACAAAGAAAAAACTGGCTGTGCATGAGTTCACATTAGTTACAATTACTGACAATTTCGAGGATAAATTAAACTCTTATAAGTTAATTTCAAAATATTTTTCGAAGAGCTGAAACTTTTACAAAGGGCATTCGTAAATATTTAATTATACCCGCCGAATATCCATAAGCACTTATGTAATTATTTTCTTGCTTTTCAAAATTAATCTTTTTATTTTACAGAAATCAAAATCAATAAAGCATAATTCCAGAAGCATGAACAGTAAATCCCGGTACTTCAGCTCCTTATTGATTGCTACAGTTGCAGCGTTTGGCTACTATATACTTACAGATTTTAATATTTCCGATATTCAGCTAAAGACTTTTTCTTCCCTCGGTGTACCATTCAGAATGTACCAGATAAACAATTCTGTGAAGCAGAAAAAACTGGCCTTGCCTAAGGTTAGTTACTCTTATGCCATTCAGCAGGACGTTTTGAAAACTCCTCATGTTGATTTGATAGCGGATTCAGAAACTGATGTCGATGAATTCATAGCAGGCTTGGCAAACGCAATATTAGATTCCGAAAAAAAGACTAAGGAAAGACAGTCAAAAATAAATGATAAGTTTAAATATGGAATGGATGAGATGGAATCTGAAACTGCCCCGCTTCAGCAATTGAAGCCCGTTGCTGAGATCAATTCCAATAATACACCTTGCCCAACGAATGTTAAGGTTAAGCAAAAAATAACTACTGACGATATAGAAATGATTGTAACGACGGTAGCAACTCAGAATGTTAAAAAAATAGAAGAGTGCTTTAAGAAAATAAAAGTACTTTACGGTGATGATAAATCTATAAGGAATATTATAGTAAGCGGAACTCAGAATATAAACAGGCAGACAAGAGGCTCAGTTGTTAATTCGTGCACTACAGTAACGGAAACTAAAAGAATGAGAAAAGCAACTTCTGTTGCAGATACAGATGAAGATGAAGAA
>JBHEKU010000342.1:0-3081 GCA_041859205.1 Ignavibacteria bacterium
AAGCTTTAACTGAATTATTAAGTGTTCATCAGTCACAAGTAATCAACTATCTGAAAGCGACTAAACTTAAATTAGGAATATTAGTTAACTTCGGTGAAGAAAATTTAAACTATATAAGACTAGCTAATTCAAAATAAATTAATTTATTAGCGAAAATTAGCGTCATTCGCGGGCAAAGAAAAAAACAAAAAAAGATTACCCGCTCTTGCCTACCGGCAGGCAGGAATTACGCGGATTAACGCGAATAAAAATTAGTGAAAACACGTCCCGAAAGGTACGATTCGGGGTTAGTAATATTTGCGGGCAAAGAAAAAAACATTTGCAGAATAAAAAGAAAAAAAACTACCCGCTCTTGCCTGCCGGCAGGCAGACGAATAAACATTAGCGAAAACACGTCCCGAGAGGTACGATTCGGGGTTAGTGACATTCGTGGGCAAAGAAAAAAACATTCGCAGAATAAAAGAATTAAAAATCTTATCCACTAATTACACAGATTAACACGAATAAACATTAGTGAAAATCCGTTTTTATCCGCCTAATCCGTGTCACTTGTACTGAGCGAAGTCGAAGTATCTGCGTGCTGATTAAATATTTTAACCGCAGCGTACGCAAAGGTTTTCGCAGAGAGCCGCAAAGAGAAAAGACATTGAAAATTGGATAAGTATAAAATTTTATTATGAGTAGAAATACAATAATTTTATTATGAGTAAAAAAGCATTAATAACCGGAGCTGATGGTTTTATTGGTTCACACTTAACAGAATTATTACTTAAAAAGGGATATCAGGTAAGAGCTCTTTCACAATATAACTCTTTTAATTATTGGGGCTGGCTCGAAGATATACCTGCTAATCCAAATCTGGAAGTAGTTTGTGGAGATATTCGGGATCCTCATTTTGTAAAACATATTATGAAGGATATGGATATTGTTTTTCATCTGGCTGCTTTAATTGCTATACCTTATTCTTATCATGCACCTGATACCTACGTGGATACAAATGTTAAAGGTACATTGAATATTTGTCAGGCTGCAAAAGAATTAGGAAATATAAGAGTAATCCATACTTCAACTTCCGAAGTTTATGGTACAGCCCAATATGTTCCCATTGATGAAAAGCATCCCAAACAACCCCAATCACCTTATTCTGCTTCAAAGATTGGAGCCGATGCAATGGCAATGAGCTTTTATAATGCATTTAATTTACCCGTTACCATTGCCCGTCCGTTTAATACTTATGGACCCCGCCAATCGGCCAGAGCAATAATACCAACTATAATATCACAAATTGCCGGTGGTATAAAAGAAATTAAACTGGGTGATTTAACCCCTACTCGTGATTTTAATTTTGTTAAAGATACGTGCAGAGGATTTTTAAAAATAGCAGAATGTAATGAAAGTATCGGAAAAGAAATAAATATTTCTTCCAATTTTGAAATATCTATGGCTGATACATTAAATATGATTAAGGAAATTATGAAATCTGATGTTCAGTTTATTACTGATGAACAACGTATCAGACCGGAAAATTCAGAAGTTTTTAGATTATGGGGTGATAATTCACTCATAAAAGAATTAACAGGATTTCAAACTCATTACACTATTGAAAAAGGGTTGGAAGAAACTTGTTTATGGTTTAAAAATCCGGAAAATCTGAAAAAATATAAGACAGGAATCTACAATTTATAAAGCGAAACCTCAAAGTATCATGACCAACTTTCAACCCATAATCTCCTTCATCAGGGAATTATACAATAAACCAGAAGGTTTTATTCCGCTTCATGCCCCTGTTTTCAATGGTAACGAAAAGAAATATCTTGATGAATGTATTGATACTACTTTTGTTTCCAGTGTAGGTAAATTTGTTGACCGTTTTGAAGAATTGGTTGAAGAATTTACTGGTGCAAAAAAAGTTGTTGTATGTGTAAACGGAACCAATGCTCTTCATCTGGCAATGCTTATGCTGGGCGTTAAAAAAGATGAAGAAGTAATAACCCAGGCTTTAACGTTTATCGCAACCTGTAATGCCATAAGTTATATAGGCGCACATCCGGTATTTGTAGATGTTGATCTTGATACCATGGGTATGTCTCCTGAGAGTTTACGTAATTTTCTTAAATCCAACTCCACTCAACAACTAAACGCCTCAACTTCTAAACCTGAATGTATAAACAAAAATACAGGCAGGCGCATAGCTGCCTGCATTCCTATGCATACCTTTGGTCATCCTTGCAGAATCGATGAAATTGCTGAGATTTGTAAAGAATATCATATCGAATTGATTGAAGATGCCGCTGAAAGTATAGGTAGTTATTACAAAGGAAAACATACCGGAACATTTGCTAAAATTGGGGCTTTAAGTTTTAACGGAAACAAAACGATTACTACCGGTGGTGGCGGAATGCTATTATTTCAGGATGAAGAACTCGGGAAAATGGCCAAACATTTAACTACCCAGGCAAAAGTTCCTCATGCATGGGAATTTGTTCATGACCAAATCGGATATAATTACCGCATGCCCAATATTAATGCAGCTATTGGCTGTGCACAAATGGAGCAACTTCCGCAATTTTTAATATCAAAACGTCAAATTGCCAAACAATATGAAACATTCTTCTTAACCCTTCAACAATTCAACCCTTCAACAACTAAACCCTTCAACAATTCAACAACTCAACCGTCCGGCATCAGCTTCTTCAAAGAACCCAAAAACGCTATCTCCAACTATTGGCTGAATGTAATCATTTTGAAGGATAAAGAGCAACGTGATGAATTTCTAAAAACCTCTAATGAAAACGGGGTAATGTGCCGTCCGGCATGGCAACTGATGAATAAGTTACCGATGTTTATTCATTGCCAAACTGATGATTTGGCGAATTCAATATGGTTGGAAGAAAGGATAGTAAATATTCCAAGTAGTGTAATAAAATAATAGCTTCAATGGTAATAGGTGGAGAACACTTTTTTTTGCCCTTTCAATTACTTAGAAAATCACATGGATATATTGATTCCTTAAAACAAGATTTTAAGGAAGATTATGATGTAAATTTTACTTTTGGTGGATTTTATTCAATTCTTGCAATA
>JBHEKU010000099.1:0-4866 GCA_041859205.1 Ignavibacteria bacterium
ACTGCTCTTCATATTTAAATTTTTCCTCTTCGCTCAGTTCGGCGTACTTTATCCCCTTCCTTTGAAATTTTATAGGGACAGATATTGCTCTGGGCGGAACAAGGTATCCATCGTTCACAGCCTGCTCAAGTTCGTATGCAAATGTAGGATTATTTGGCTCCATGTTAAACAATGCATATGTATCCCTGTCTGATTCTGCTCTCGGTGTTGCAGTAAGTCCTATTCTGTATCCGTCGAAGTAATTGAAAATATGTTTGTATCTGTTATAAACAGAACGATGAATTTCATCAAAAATAATTGCGTCAAAATGCCCAACTCCGTAATACCGGTTATCGCCGTCAGTCTCTCCGTCTATCATATTTATTATAGTCTGATACGTAGAAAAAACTATGCGGCAGCTTTCGTCTTCTTTTTCTTTTGTAAGGTCAACAGCAGGCAGGTTCGGCAGGTAATCATTTAGATTTATTTTTGCCTGATGTATCAAAGCATTTCTATCTGCTAAAAATAAAACTCTCTTTACCCAATTAGCCTTGCTCAGCAAATCTATGATAGAAGCAGAAACTCTCGTCTTGCCAGTGCCAGTTGCCATTACAAGCAGTGCTTCTCTGTTATTTTTTTCTAATGCCTCTGTAACACTTCGGATTGCTTCATGCTGATAAGGGCGGTCAGTTATATCATCGTTTATTTGCTGAACGGATAATTTCTTTTTTGAATCCCTTCTTTGCACAAGCATCTGAAGCTCATCCTTTGTATAAAAACCGAATACTTCACGTGGAGGATAATTTGTATCATCCCAAATCCATGACTTAAATCCGTTGGAGTAAAAAATTACAGGGCGCTGCCCGAATTCTTTTTCAAGTCCGTCTGCATAACACTTTGCCTGATGACTCCCAACTCGCGCATCTCTTTTAGTCCGCTTTGCTTCAACTACTGCCAGCGGCTTTCCGTCGTCTCCCCATAGCACATAATCTACAAAGCCGTCTCCGTTCATTCCATCTGCCTGAGGCATGCAATTCTTTAGCGGATACTCGGCAACGTTGGGACCGTAAGGGTCCCATCCTGCTTCACGCAGCAATGTATCGATATATATTTTTCGTGTAAGGTCTTCATCTGGATCCATAGGCGGAGCGACAATTGAAATATTGTGTTCCTTTATGGTTTTTATAGAGGCAAGCTCAGTCTCAAGCTTTTCTAGCTTTTGCTGCTGCTCGTGATATTTTTTTTCTAACTCCTGTAATTCCTGTTTGCTCTTATCTTTACCTCTATCCTTTAGTAAAATGTTTTCATCAAAGGGCAGGATAATAATTTTCTCTTCGCTGTAAAGCTGAGTAACGTAGCTTATAAATCCGTGCAGGAGTTTTAACGAGTAAAGCGATTCCTGCGCCTTTATTTTTGCGCCTGTATGCACGGCAGCATTGCCGAGCTTTCTTATAAGATTTATCTGGTTGAACTGCGAAGGGGCAATTATATTTTTAAAACCCTGGTCATGCATCAGCGAGCTTAATGTAGTATCGTACGGCAGGGTTAGGTCGGCATCGTTTTCGTACATCCATCTTACCCACTCTTCAAGACTTTTTCGGCACAGCATTGCGCAGTAAAGAGGCGCGCCGTACACATGCTTCTCCGCTTCCTTAGGAGTCTCTGTTATTGCAGACCATTTATCCGGTATGAAAAAGAAGTTACTCACGTTGTAAGTTCACCTTTAAATGCTTTCTGGATAAGTGATTTGAATAATTGATTTACTTGGATAGTTGAAGACTTATTTTTTTGTTTTTCTATCAAACTTACTATCTCTGAAAATTTATTTTGCAAGTCTAGTTTGGGATACAATAAAGGAAGTGACTTTACAGCGGACTTTGTAATTGATTTTGTAACTGCTCCATTTATGCTAGCCTTTATTTTGGCTTTACTATAATTTGTAGAAAGATAATAATACAAATATTTGGAATTTAAATTCTTTAATCTAATCACTAATTGATTCAATCCCAACGATACGGGCTTATTCAAATGTGGCATTATCCAAAAATCCCCAGCGCTTCCTATCTTGTTCATAATAATTTCTCCTCCAAAGATTTGTGATTTTGAAAAAAAATCATAAGTTTTTTTCGAAACATATTTCAAGTTTTTTTCGAAATTATTTGCATTCAAATTTGTAGTTCGGATCATAATCGCATAGTCTTCAGTATCTAACATTTCAATATTCTTTGATATTGTCGCGTTACTTCCATTTGAGCCTATGTCTCCTATGTATTCTATGCAACTCCCAAATTCCATTTTTTCCCATCCCTTTTCATTCCTCACCGGATCTCCAAACATATCAATAAAAATAGACTGTGCAAGTTCATCATATTTATTCAATAGCTCATTGTCTTTTCGTTTCAATTCATCCGCTGCATCTAATATTTCTGCAATTCGTTTTTGAATTGGTAGTGGTGGAAGCGGAATTTGAAGTTCTTTTAATTTTTCTTTATTTAATGTAATCCCTTTAACGGGTTTATCACCAATACCTTCTAAATCTATTTGCTGAACTGCCCAATATAAATATTTTAAATCAACTTTGGTTTTATCTTTTATAGGAAATGCCGCTATTGCTTCGTTGGTATAAATCTCATTCTTTGTAATTGCAACTTTTCCGATAGACAATTTAAAACTATACAACAAAGTATTTTTCGGCACAATCTTAACCCCTGAATTTTTTATAGCAAATTCAGTAATCCCTTCCTTTGTTTTAGAAATAAAATAATCTCCCTTTAAATCAGCAATCGAAACCCAAGGGAAATTACCATCCCAATACTTGGGTTCACTTCGTGAAGGAGTCTTTCCCATATTAATTTCACAAATATCATCAAGTCTTACTTTTTCCCAAATCATACCAACATACCTTTCAACTGTTTCAATAACGCCGCGCGTTCTTTATCCAAGGCTTCTATCTGAGAAATAATAACAACAGGTTCTTCGTAGGTCTTTTCTTCGTGTATTGTTTCCTTATATCGGTTAATGCTAAGATCGTACTTATTATCAATGATTTCTTTTACAGGGACAAGAAAACTTTTCTCTGTTCGTTTTCTTTTACTTTCATTCTTCAGATTGTGGAAACGTTTTACAATATCAGGAATATCATTTGCTTCGATTGGCTGGCGCTTATCATCAAGGCTGAAACCCTCTGCCTGCATATCATAGAACCACACGTTATCGGTGCCACCGGAATCTGTCTTTGTAAAAATCAGAATAGCCGTGCTTACTCCGGCATAGGGCTTGAACACACCGGACGGCATACTAATAACTGCTTGTAGTTTTTGCCTATCGATAAGCTCCTTACGTATCTGCATATGCGCTTTGCTGCTGCCGAATAAAACTCCGTCAGGGACAATAACTGCTGCCCTGCCGCCGAGCTTTAACCCTTTTAAAATCAAAGCAAGGAAGAGCAGCTCGGTTTTTTTGCTATCGACTACACTTAAAATTCTTCCGTCGACTGCCTCTCTATCTAGACTGCCTTTAAAGGGAGGATTTGCCAGTATAAGCGTTGCCTTCTTAGTAAAATTTGTATTGGCTTCGCTTAATGAATCTACATCGGTAAGCTGCGGATTTTCGATTCCGTGCAGGATGAGATTCATCGCGCCGATACGAATCATAGTCGGGTCGAACTCCATACCCATGAACATATTATCTTCGAAGTGCTTCTTTACTTTATCTTTGAATAATTCTTTTTCATAGTGCTCTCGGATGTACTCGCCTGCAACAGTAAGGAATCCCGCAGTGCCGCATGCAGGGTCGCAGATAATGTCTTCGATAGTCGGCTGAACCATATCTACCATCATTCGAATGATATGGCGCGGAGTGCGGAACTGTCCGTTCTGCCCGGCGCTGGCAATTTTGCTGAGAAGGTATTCGTACACATCGCCCTTTGTATCGCGGTCAACCATATCAATATTGGATAGCATTTCCACAACCTGTGCTAATAAGCGCGCAGTGGGAATCATGAATGTAGCCCCCTTCATGAATTTAGTGAAGGCTGCGCTTCTGCTGCCGACATTCCGTAAAAAATCAAAGATACCGTCAGCTTTTGTGAAGAGGCGGTGCATCGTTTCAGGGTCCATGTTTTTGAACCTACTCCAGCGTAAATCATATTCCTTTTCTTTATATATCGGGTCTTCTATCGGATTCTTTGTGAATACAGATTTTTTTTCTTTTTGAGTTTGCAGTTCATCCAGCCTTTTTAAAAAAAGGAGGTATGTCATCTGCTCGATGACGGTTAAAGGATTAGATAAGCCGCCTGTCCAAAAGGCTTCCCATACTTTATCGATTTGTGATTTTAATTCACCTATTATCATTGATATAAAATTTTTGTAAGCCATAATATACTATAAAGCATTGAAAAAATGAGTGTAATTTAAACTAATTATATGGTTTAATTTGTTTAATGATTCTTTTATTTTATTTGATAATGATTCATCTTCCGAGAGAGCCAATAAAATAATGAACAAACCCCCAATAGAATTACAAAGAAGATACAAAACTGAATATAAAGATAAATCCATCTTTGCTTCCAATGCCAGATTGCTGCAAAGTATCTGGCGGGAAGAAAATAAAATTCCATTAGAGCGAACATACGGAAACTTTTTAAGCCATGAACAAGCTTATGTTCAGGATCTGAATTTTTTATCTCCGAATATTAGAGATATTGTTAAGAAAGAAATTGAAGTAAACGTAACAAGAAAAGGTAAAGATGTAAAAGTTATGAAGAAAGATAGGTTGTATGAGAATCTTCTATCAAGTCAGCCCTTAGCTTTTAATCTGTTTGGAGAGTTGGTCACTCCCGATTATGAACTAGCCAATAAAGTTTTTAAAAAATTATTTCCTGATAAA
>JBHEKU010000240.1:0-8066 GCA_041859205.1 Ignavibacteria bacterium
TAATTCGTGCACTACAGTAACGGAAACTAAAAGAATGAGAAAAGCAACTTCTGTTGCAGATACAGATGAAGATGAAGAAGCTGAGGCGCAGGACATGGAAGATACTGATTCAGACAATTAAAATATTCAAATAAAATATTCAAATAAAATATTCATAATTTTTTATAGAACCCGGTTAGAGAAAATCTGACTGGGTTTTTTTATGCCTGAACTCATGCTGCCGGTTATTTTTTTTATCGAACGGGAGGGCGCCCCCTGTGGACGCTGCAAAAAAATAATTCGCTTAGGGAATTATTTTACTTTATCAGCATCATGCGTTTTGTCTCTGAAAAATTTCCTGCATTCAAACTATAGAAATATATACCCGAAGAAAAAGATGCTGCATTGAAGAAGTATTCATAAGTCCCGCTGTTTAATTTTTCATTTACCAGCATAGAAATCTCTTTCCCTGTAAGATCAAATACTTTTAAGATAACGTGCGATTGATAAGGCAAAGAAAAATTTATTTTTGTTGCCGGATTGAACGGGTTTGGATAGTTCTGCATCAATTGATATTCATTGGGAATTATCTGATTTACCTGAGTAACATTTATTATCTCAGTAATGCTTCTTCTATATGTACTGGAGTTTCCATTGGATGCAAAAATATAATTTTTTGATTCAGCTAAACTCGGACGGTCTAAAATATCTCCGCTTAGTCCCTGATTTTTTTGTATCCAGGTTGCGCCGTCATTGCTTGAATAATATACGCCCTGGTCAGTGCCTGCAAAGTCTTTTCCTGAGCTTAGAATGAGTGAAGCAATGTATCTGATATCCAGACCTTTTGGAATCCATGTTGCGCCGCCATCGGATGAGTAATGTACTCCCGTCTCGCTTCCGATATATATACTTGTGCCTTCCGTTTTTACTGAGAGTACATCTCTATTGTTAAAAGAAGTCTGTGACCAGTTCTCGCCGGAATTTGTGGAAATATAAACTCCGACTGATTCAGCTCCCGCGTAAATATGTACTCCGTATATAATAGCTGAGTATACATAAAATGAGACCGGAGTTTGTATCCAGTTTGTTCCGTTATTAGTTGAACGATAAATTGTTCGCCCCGTAGCGGCGAAGATTTGATTTCCGGAAATTGCTATTGCTGTAACCGGAAAAAATTCTGTGATGGGTAATACATAAGTCCAGTTCAGACCGTTGTTTGTGGAACGATAGATTCCTCTATTGTTTGGTATATTTCCTGTACCTGCAAAAATGGTATTTCCATCCGCTGCAATTTTCGCCAGTCCGGAAACATTTAAAGAAGTCTGTGTCCAGCTTATACCATCGTTTGTTGAAACATGTACGCCGGTATTTTCTTCTACGCCGAAAATATTATTCCCGGTAACAGCAAGTTCACTAAAATGTGGGGAGTTTAGATTCTGCCATTGAGAAAAACTTATTGAGGGAGCAATAAACAGTGCAAGAGAAAGAAATGCCAGGATGTTTTTCATTGTTAAATATCATTCTTTAGAAATATAATATCAATTTAGTAAGGACTTCCCCCTCTCCCGCTAAAGCGGGACTTGATAATTGACATCTTTCGAAGGAGAGCCTGTCCCGCCAAAGACGGGAGGGATTGAAGGGGCGGTAGAGTGAATTAGTTTATTCCAACATTACGACGCAGGAGCCCCGCTAAAGCGGGATGTGCCACATCGGCATTAGGATGAAAAAATTGGATGTTATGAAAACGAAATGGGGAATTATATGTCAATTGTAACAGATAATAATTATGGTTATTTTTAACGTTTACTAAATTTTTAATACAATCTATTGGAAACTAATATAAAAGAATTAGAGAACACTAAAAAAGAGTTCGAGGCAACCCTATCTTATGATGAACTAAAACCACACTTTGATAAAGCAGTAGAGAAATTCCGAAAAAAAGCGAATATTCCCGGCTTCAGAAAAGGCAAGGCTCCGCTTTCTATGATTAAAAAAATGTACGGAGACAGCCTTGAATATAATGCCCTTGAAGATATTACAAATGATGTTTTTAAAGAATATGTAAGAGAAAATAAAGTTGATATAATCGATATCGGAGCAATCCTTGATATGGATTATAAGCCGAAGGAAACTTTCACATTTAAAATTGCTTACGAAACCAAACCTATAGTAAAGCTAGAAGAATATAAAGGTCTTGAACTTACAAAGATGGTCTATGATATACATGAATCATTAGTTGATGAAGAGATAGATTATTTCAGATTCAGAAATGCAACATTCGAAATCGACGGCCAGGCAATGGATGACCAATACATGATAACCGTTGATATACAGAACTTAGATGACGCAGGAAATGTTATAGAAGGGGAGACTCAGAAAGGCTTGCAGATCTATCTTGCAAATCCTGATATTTACCCTGAGTTCAAAGCAGGCTTCCAGGGCATCAAAGAAGGCGAATCAAAAGTTGTAGAAACAAAGAATGCAGACGGCGGACCGAAAAAAGTTCAGGTGACTGCAACTAAGGTCGAGAAAGTTATTCTTGCCGAAATGAATGAAGAGTTCTTCAAGAAAGTAATGGGTAAAGAAGGAATAACGACTGAAGAAGAATTCAGAAATGAAATAAGGAAAGACATTCAAAAAGTTTACGATGATATGTCTTCAAACAGAATGAAGAACGACATTGTTAACGAAATGATAAAAGCCAATGATGTTGTAGTGCCTGATAAATACGTTGAGTATTTCCTTGATGATTTCGTAAAAGAAGAAAAAGAGAAACACAAAGGACATAATCACGGAATTGATGAAGTTGAATTCAGAAAGAAAAAAAGAGTCGATGCTATTGTAGCTGCAAAGTGGATGCTTCTTCGCGAAGAACTTCTTAAAGCAGAAAATATAGAAGCAACTGATGACGACTTTTTAAAGCTTGCAGAAGAAACAGCGTCAAGATTTAATATTCCTGCTGAAAATCTTTTGAGTATATATAAACAAAATGATGATATCAGAATGAGAATATTAAATGATAAAGTACTGGATTTCTTAATTGCCAATGCAAAGGTAACTGAGAAAAAAGAATTAAGAAAGAAGCAGGAGCTTGGTAATGCTCCGGCAGAAGAAAAATAAATTTTAAAACCTCAAAAACAAAAATGGATTTTACAAGTGTTATTAAAAGAAATGAAGATCTTATCCATCACGGATTAGATAAGGCTCAGCAATTCAAAAGCCAGTTAGTCCCTATGGTTGTCGAACAGACATCCAGAGGCGAACGCGCTTATGATATTTATTCAAGATTATTAAAAGAAAGAATTATATTTCTCGGAACTCCTGTTTACGATGAAATGGCTTCACTTATTGTAGCGCAGTTGATTTTCCTCGAATCTGAAGATCCGGATAAAGATGTAATGCTTTATGTAAATTCACCGGGCGGAAGTGTATCTGCCGGATTGGCAATTTACGATACGATGCAATATGTGCGTCCTGAAATCAGCACTATCTGCGTAGGTATGGCTGCATCAATGGGACAGGTATTATTAACAGGCGGAGCAGCAGGTAAAAGAATTGCATTACCTCACTCAAAAATAATGATGCACCAGCCATTAGGCGGAACTCAGGGACAGGCAACAGACATCGAAATTTATACAAAGGAAATGCTCAGAACCCGTGATACAATCTATAGCATAATTTCTAAACATTCAGGCAAACCTGTTGAACAAATTCTCAAAGATGCCGAACGTGACAATTATATGTCAGCAGAGCAGGCAAAAGAATACGGTTTAATCGATGTTATCCTCACAAAGCGCGAAAAACCAGAGAAAAAGTAACTCTGTGTAACCTATAGAATAACTTTTAAATTTATAATAAAACAACAAAAGCAATTTCGGTCTCGGAATTGCTTTTTTGTTTAGTATATCTGACACTGACAGAATTTTCGAAATGTCAGATATTAGTTAAACTAAACCACATATAAATTTAAAAGGAGAAATAATGAAAAAGCTTTTCACGATTTTAGCATTCATACTACTCGCCGCCACATCTGCCCAGGCGCAAAATTACAAACCAAATATGCAGTTGATTTTAAAGGGTGTAATCAACGTACCATTTTACGATCCGATATCAGATAACACAGGTAACAGTTCATTTGGAGGAATGCAGGTTGAGCCTGTAGTAAATTTATCATCAAGATGGGCAATCTTTGGAACATTTAATTTAGGATTTGTGCCTTCCAAACTTGAAGATGCAGCTACTCAAAGCGGGGGTAAATTTGATTATAAAGGCTCTAAAGAAATTTCCGGATGGGCAGGAGCAAGATATTACTTTGCCCCTGAAGACGGCAGATATATAAAAGTTTATCTAGATGCCGCCGCCGGAGTATATTCGTTCAATATATCAGATGCAGTGTTTACATCAAATACCACACCGAGCTATACAAAGACTTTTACATATCCTTCTGTAACACAGATTGGAATCAATATAGGGACAGGAATAAATGTAAATGTAAGCCCGTCTGTATTTTTAAATTTTGGCGCAAGAATGCATAATCTTTTTTCAAAATCTGACCAACAGCAAAAATTTACTGTAGTGTATTCAAATGGAACTCCTACAGAAGAAATTGATGTTGTGAGAAACGTTCCGAACAATAATTATCTGCAGATTACAGCAGGTATCGGGTTTCGATTTGGTCTGTAACTTTAAAACATTCAGGTTTCCCGTGATAAGATAACCGGGAAACCATTTTTAAAAGTAAAAAAAGAAAATATGAAAAAAATTATCGGAGTAATATTATTTGTAATTCTGTCTGCAAATCTTTCTTCCGCACAGATTCTAAAACCTTCGCTGCAAGTAGCTGTCAAAGGTGCATACTCATCGGTTTTATCGCACTACGAAATAAAAGATGAAGTCAGCGGAATTCCCGGCATACAGCTGGAAGCGACTTACGATATAAATTCTCAGTTGGGAATATACGGTAACTTCGGAGCAGATTTTATATCTGCAAAAAACTCTACAGGCAGGATTGACGCTACTACAACTTACGAACAGAAAACATCAACTCAGTTAAGCGGATACGGCGGACCAAGATTTTATTTCAATATTCCAATGTCTCCTACGAAAATATTTGTGGATGCAGGTGTAGGAATTTATTCAACAAAATTAGGCGATCAGAATTTTACATCAACAACTACTGATCCTGCTACAACTATTACCGCCTCTTATAGTTATGTTTCTCAATGGGGAACTAATCTGGGAGCCGGTGTCAATATAGCTGCCGGAACGAATATGATAATAAACCTGGGCGCGAAGTATCATTTCATTTTTAAGAAATCAGATGAAACTGTTACACGTACATTATCTACAGGTACATCAAATAATTTTACGGGTGATATTCCTGAACACAGCTACATACAATTCGCTGTGGGAATAGGATACAGATTCGGACTTTAAGAATAGAAATACCCTGAAGAATTTTAACGGACATGGGTTCATTTTTTTATTGACTCATGTTCGTTAGATAAAATAAGATAAAAATTATCTGCAAATTAAAAAAAATGTTAACTATCCCCAATATAATACGCTTATTAGTCAAATGTCAAGCAACACATTAAATAAATTAGTGGATTTATGTTTTTAAAATTATTAATTTTGATGAGGGATATTCCCAAAATTAAAAGGAGAAATAATTTTGAAAAAATTTACTTTACTATTTGTGATGTTGTTAGTAGTAGCCTCTACATCTTTTGGTCAGGCGAACAAAGGATGGGACGGTGTAAAACCTGAAGTTTGGAAAGGTTCAAGAGCAATGGTGTTTATGTACACACCTTTTCAGTCTAACTTAGGTGCAATTAATACCGGTGGTTCTTCAACATACTTCGATACTTTGAACTCAGGCGAAACCAGCTTAGCAGGTCTTGGTGTTCAGTTCTATCTTTCACCAAACTGGTCATTAACAGCGGGTTTAAATTTTGGTAATGGTTCAACAGAAGCAACATTCACAGGCGGTACATCAAAAAACACAACAACCACTCTTGGTATTGGTGTTGATTTTGATTACCACATGATGTCAATGTACAGCATTTCACCTTTTGTTGGTATCAATGCAAACTTCGGTATGGCAAGTACAAAAGTTGAAACCACAATCGGCGCAACCGGTACAACAACAGAATACAAAGGTACAGGTTTTGGCGCAGGTTTAAACATGGGCTTTGACTGGTATTTCACACCTGGTATGTCATTAGGCGGTAAATACACATTAGGTTTCAGAAGCAATTCAGCTCCTGAAAGAACAGTTACAGGTTCATTTAACTCAACATCAAAAGGACCTTCTGCAACAACAATCGGTACAGGAATTATGAGTGTAATGTTAAAAGTACACTTCTAATATTTAAGAATAGATTTAAATTTATCCTTACTAAGCGGCTTAGGAATAAGCCGCTTTTTTTATGCGCAAATTTTTCATCGAAATAAAACAATGGTTTAATCGGTTTAAATTTCTTAATTTTGAAAAACTTTTTTTCTATAGTGTAACTTATTATTTAACCCTAATCTCAAAAAGGAGAGAACTTGAAAAAAATTCTTTTAATTACAGCGCTTTTATTTTTTGTTACAGGCATTTCATCGGCGCAGAAACTACTTCCGATTAAACCCAGCATCGAAATAATTTTTAAAGGTGCCTTCGGTTCACCGCTTTCAGGCGATGAATTTAAAAACCACTATGGTTCATTCCCCGGCGGACAATTGGAAGTTGTAGGTAACATAACTCCAAACTTCGGAGTCTATGGTAACTTCAGCGCAGATTTTTTATCCCCTAAAGATGTTTCACTTATCGGTTCAACTGTTAAAGAAGATAATACATACATGCTTTCAGGAAGCGTAGGTCCCAGATTTTATTTTAATCTGCCCGGCAGCATGCTTTACAGATTTTTCGGTGACTTAGGATTTGGTATTTATGCAACAAGACCCGGAGATGTAACTACAACATTAACCACAAATCCGCCCACAGTTACAACTGACAGGCATAATGTTTTTACTCAAACAGGGTTTAATGTTGGAGCCGGTATTAATATTGGTCTGGGACCAATAGGCACTGCAAACCTGACATTAAAATACCATAACATTATGAGTAAATCAAACGTTCAGGTAATAAATACAAGAACAGTTGAAGGCGCTAATCCGTCAGTCAACTCAAATATATTTCAGGACGTTCCTTCACGCAGCTACTTTTCAGTTGCAGTTGGATTAGGATTCAAACTGGGATTATAAAAAATATTAAATGTTAAAATTTATGAAAGCGGATTAGAAATAATCCGCTTTTTTTATTGGAAATACTTTAAATTTTTAAATTTACTCTTAAGTTATTTTTATAGATATTTAAATATTACTTTATCAACAATTTTAGGAAATGTTATGAAAAAATTAGTATTTGTTTTTCTTTGTCTATTTGCATTTAACGGATTTGCAAGCGCCCAGAAAATATTACCGTTTAAACCTACGTTAAGTATCGTAATTAAGGGTGGAGTTTCAGTGCCGGTATCAGGTGGAACGTATACTTCATTAAGAACTCCGGTAACTTATGAGGGAGGAAGCTTTAAGGATTATTTCGGCGCATTTCCCGGAGCTCAATTAGATGCATCAGTCAATCTTACTCCTTCATTTGGTATCTTTGGAAACTTCAGCGCAGATTTTCTTAGCCCTAAAGAGGCAAGAGTAGGTCTTACAGGAGCAACTTACACGCAATCAAACTCAACACAATTTTCCGGCTCTATAGGTCCAAGAATCTATATTAATCTGCCCGGAAATATTTTTTCTAAATTTTATACTGAAGCAGGGTTCGGCATTTACTCACTGAAATACGGAGATGAAAAAATTACTTATGCTACAAGCGGTGGAGTATCCGATAATTTTTCATACTCGGCAGCTTCTCAATTAGGATTCAATATAGGTGCAGGGTTTAATGTATCGGCAAGTCCGAAATCATTTGTGAACATTAGTATAAAGTATCATAATATACTAAAGAAGTCAGATGTAACTTTCAGTGAAAAGTGGACACACACTGCGGGAGGACAGGATGACCTGATTATTTTAAATACAGCTTATGA
>JBHEKU010000282.1:0-2785 GCA_041859205.1 Ignavibacteria bacterium
CAGGAAGTTTTACCAGTAATCTTACAGGATTAACAGCAGGTACAACATACTATGTAAGGGCTTATGCAACTAATAGTGTTGGTACAGCTTATGGAAATGAAGTAAGTTTTACAACAACTCCTATCTTTAAAGTGTATGATATAGATGGAAATGCTTATGACACAGTTCAGATAGGAACACAGGTATGGATGAAACAAAACCTAAAAACTACCCATTATAAAAATGGAACAGCAATAACATATCCCGGCACTGATAATGCAGCATGGCAAAATAATACTACGGGAGCTTATGCCTGGTATAATAATGATGAAACCACTTATAAAAATACGTATGGTGCTTTATACAACTGGTATGCTGTAAATACCGGAAATCTATGCCCCACAGGCTGGCATGTGCCCACAGATGCTGAATGGACAACCTTAACTACCTATCTGGGAGGCGAAAGCATAGCTGGAAGCAAGCTTAAAACGACCACACTATGGTATAGTCCTAATACCGGAGCTACCAATAGCAGCGGCTTTGCAGCCCTTCCGGGAGGCAACAGTAGCGGCAATGGTGGATACTACGACGTTGTCTACGGCGGCTACTGGTGGAGTTCTTCCGAGTACGGTACTACGAGCTCCTGGGGCTGGTTCATGTACTACCTTTACAGCAGTGCAATCAGAAACTACTACAATAAGACTAACGGGTTTTCTGTTCGTTGCCTAAGGGATTAAGTGTGCCAAGAAACAAAATGAAACGCTTGCGTTACATTTTGTATGTTGTTTTCAAGATGGTGGACTGTAATTATTCGCTATATATGTTAAGGAACGAGCTGTTATAGATAAACAGAGGTCTCACACCTAAACTAATAACGAAAGAGTTACAGAATTGTACCACCGGCAGGTAGTATCAGGAAAACCTGTCGAATCGCCCTGCGGTGCTTTATTCTAAGGGATAAGGTGTTGAACGGAATAGCAATTAAGTTACCAGTTTTTTATTGTTAAATATCATTTTGATTGTACATTTTATGATATATTTGCATTTAAATCAGGCTTCACAAAACTGCTGACAATGAATTTTCATTGATAAAGCATCAGCTGAATTTAATAAATTTATAAATTGAAAGTAAAATAAGAAAAACACTATTTTACTTTAGTGACCTTAAAGTAAAATAAAGGTAAAATTATTTTACTTTCATAAAAAAATGCAATATGATACAATTAGAAAAATACAAATCTGGAGAATTAAGAAAAGGTATTGATTATATGTATTTTATGCCAACCTTGATTAATGAAGAATGGATATGGGCAGATTCAAAAATAAATAAATTATTAGAAAGTGCTTCGTTTGAATTAGGTCAATTGAATTCTTTTGCCAAATTAGTTCCTAATGTAAACTTATTTATCCATCTTCATATCACAAAAGAAGCTGTTGTATCAAGTAAAATTGAAGGCACTCAAACCCATTTTGATGAAGCTTTTTTGCAGAAAGAGAATGTAAATCCTGAACGTAAAGACGATTGGCAGGAAGTTCAAAATTATACTGAAGCATTAAATACTGCTATAGCTGAACTGGAAAACCTTCCGATATCATCAAGATTAATTTTGAAAACTCATAAGATATTGATGCAAGGTGTAAGAGGAGAAAAAAAAACACCAGGAGAATATCGCAGAAGTCAAAATTGGATAGGAGGAAAGAGTTTAGCTGATGCAGTTTTTATTCCACCTCATTACGGGCACCTTAATGAATTGATTGGTGATTTGGAAAATTATATTCATAATGAAAATTTAAATATTCCTTTGCTAATTAAAGCTGCTATTATTCACTATCAATTTGAAACCATTCACCCTTTCTTAGATGGAAATGGAAGAATAGGGAGATTGCTTATTACACTATTTTTAATTGAAAAAAAAGTTCTTCAAAAGCCACTTTTATATTTGTCGAGTTATTTTGAAAAAGAAAAAAATCTTTATTACGACAATCTTACTAAAGTTAGATCGCAAAACAATATGATACAATGGATAAAGTATTTTTTAGTTGGTGTTGCTCAAACTGCAAAGCTTGCAACTGAAACCTTAAGTAAAATTATTTCTCTGAAAACTGAACATGAAAGTGTTATTCAAACACAATTTGGTAAAAGAATTAAAACAGGATTAATTTTACACAATTATTTACTAAAACAACCTTTGGTAACTGTTAAAGAAGTGCAGGAGTTATGTGATTTATCACCAAAAGCAGCTGGTGATCTGATAAATACTTTTGTTGAAAAGAAAATGCTTAAAGAATTTACCGGACAATTCAGAAACAGAATATTTGCTTACGAACCCTATTTAGAACTATTTAACGACTAATTGATTAAAAATTATTTGATGTACTTCGTCAAGTGCATTACAAAAGCTTTCCACCAATCGGTAATACCATTCGGGTTTTTCTGTCTTCGGATTATATCGAAATGTTGCTTTGAAATACATAAGGCAAATTTCGTGTATTTTTCAACTCAAAATCCATAATCACAGAGCACTACAAACCACTTGTAAATATACTAGTGCTGATTTACATGTGTTTGAAAATAAAAATTAGTTTGAAAAACCCAATATCGTGCTTTTTTAACTCTTTTTTAATAATAGCCTGCAAGATGGGTTAACGCTTATATATCGTGTCAATACACATTGTGAGTAATATGTTGATAATAAGCATATTAACTCTTGTGATGCAAAACACCCTAAGGGTTGAAGTATAAATTTACAATCGAAAAGCTGGTAATTAACTACTAACGGCTTTTAAGACAAAATTCAAATTTTTA
>JBHEKU010000173.1:0-5188 GCA_041859205.1 Ignavibacteria bacterium
CATCTACATTTATTTTGTAGCCGCCTCTTAAAAATAAATATTCTTTGAAGGCATACTCAGCGCCGAAGTTCAGATACTCAGCGTTGTCGTTCGGACTGTTAAGCTGAACTGATGCCGTTAATCTGTTCTTTGCGTCCTGAATAGGCTCTAAAGCAAAACCAATTTTGAAAATTGTCGGAGGAGGAAATGCCTGAAATGTACTCTGCTCTCTGTTACCGATAAGCTGAACATTTCCTGAAGGGGAAACCTGCCCGCCGAAGTTTGAAATTACAACTGAAAATCTTGAGCTGCCAAGTCCTGTTCTGTAATATGTGCCAAGGTCGCCAAGAACACTTTTCATTTTGACTTCACCCAGCTGCTCTTCAACATATTTTACAGTTGCTCCGAATGAAAACTGCTCAGTCATTTGTCTGGCAAATGAAAGACCAATAGCCAAATCAGAGAATCTGAAATATGAGCCTGTACCGCCCGGCTGCAATTCAGTTGTAACCTGCATATCGTCGGTTCTGAGAGATGTAACGCTCAAGCCTACTGCATTGTTTCCGCCAAAGTGATAAACACCGCCGGCATATTCTAATCTGGTATCAACAAACCACTGCGTATGTGATGCAGTGAATCCGTTTTCTTTGAATAGAACTAATCCTGCCGGATTATAATACAAAGATGAGATATCGTCAGATACAGCTACGAAACTTTCACCCATTCCCGCGCTTCTTGCTCCGTTACCTATCTTAAGAAACTGCAATGAAGCTGTTCCTGTTCTTTGTCCGCCCAAGTTTGGCAGAAGCTGTGAGTATGAAGTGGAGAAAATAAGAAGAAAAACTAATGTATAAAATACTTTCATTAAATTATTTTTTATTCTATCAGACTAATAAGCTGAATATTTTATTCGTAAAATGTTACTTCACCTGTTTCAAGATCGTACATAGCACCTATGAGAATTACTGTTCCGTTATCAATTAAATCTTTTAATATGGGGCTGTTCTTTTTAATATCTTGCATCGTTAATAAAACATTTTCCCTGGATACTTTTTCTACAAACTCATGATTTTTTGAAGTTCTATTGCCTGAATCTGGTACTGCGTCCACTGCAGGTTTTATCTTTGACAATAGAGTTGTAAGATTTCCTAAGTGAACATCATCACAAGCTCCTTTAATAGCGCCGCAGTTTGTATGACCTATTACAACAATTAATTTTGACCCGTTAACTTTGCAGGCGAATTCCATGCTTCCTAATATATCATCGTTTGATATATTTCCGGCAACTCTTGCATTGAAAATGTCACCTATACCCTGATCAAAAATAATTTCAGAGGGACTTCTTGAATCAATACAGCTGAGCACGATTGCAAAAGGATACTGACCTTTGGCAGTTTCTGCTGCCTGTTGGCTGTAATCTCTTTTAAGTAAGGCATTACTTAAAAATCGCTTATTACCGTCCTTGAGCATTTGCAATGCATCCTGCGGAGTCATTTTACTACTCGTCTCCTTGGTTTGCGTTAAATATTGTAAAGAACTGTCACTTTGGCAATAAGAATTTAAAGCTATACTCAAAAAAAGAACAACTAATATATTTAAACTTCTTTGTTTCATTTTGGGGTTTTATTCGTAAAATGTTACTTTACCTGTAGCCACGTCATACATTGAGCCTACTAACATAATTTCACCGTTATCCAACATCTCTTTCAGAATCGGACTATTCTGCCTTATATATTTAAGCGCCAGCATTACATTTTCTTTTGACACTTTTTCTACGAAGTCGTCGTTATCTGAATTTCTTTTTCCTTCTTCAACCGGAACTGCATTTACTGCCGGCATTATTTTCTTTAAGAGGTCAGTCAAATTTCCAAGTTTTACATCATCACATGCGCCCTTTATTGCGCCGCAGTTAGTATGACCCATAACAAGTATGAGTTTTGAACCTGTTACTTTGCAGGCAAATTCCATAGAGCCAAGAACATCTTCATCTACTATGTTGCCCGCTATTCTTACGTTAAATATATCCCCTATTCCAACATCAAAAATAATTTCCGAAGGAGAGCGGGAATCCATACAACTCAGAATAATTGCAAAGGGATATTGACCTTTTGAAGTTTCCTGAACCTGAGCCTGGTAATCTTTATGCGTGCTTTTACCTTCAACAAACCTTACGTTGCCTTCTTTCAATTTTTGCAAAGCTACTTGCGGAGATTTGTATGGCAATGTTTTTTAATTAAGTTAACAGAGAATTAAAAGTATCCGCTAAAGGGAATTTTAAAATAAAGAACGTTAAGAAATTTTAAAATTAAAATTTCATTGAAACACCAAACTTAATCTGTCTCGGTGTTGAAAATCTTGCAGGGTTGTATGGATATGGATCTAATGGAGCCTGCAAATCCGGATACAATGGATCGTTATATGAGTTTGGTGTAGGATCGCCAAGCTCATACGCTTTTCCTGTAACAGGATTAATTATTGTTGAATTTTTATTATCAAACAGATTAGTAATAGAAACGTTAGCTGTAAAACTTATATTCATGAATGTAAAATACTTTTCAAGATCTAAATCTACATTAAACCAGTTAGCAGCTACTTCACCGTTTATATTATTATAATCAGGAGTATATTCAGGTCTGCCGCTTTCAAGCACACCGGTCTGGATTTGCTGAGTATATCTTTTTCCTGCCTGATAAGAAATTCTTGTTTTGAGCGAAATATCATCTATGATATTTTTACCGAAACCGAATATTCCTTTTCCTTTTCTCGCATTGAAATAAAGGTTTGCGCTTGCCTGGAATGGTCTATCCCAGTTAAGATATACTTCAGAAATAGATTCCTGAGCGCCCCTTGTTATTACAAGATAACCGGCATCAGATGTTGAGCTCTTTCCTGTTGCAACTGAATATGTGAAGTTAAATCTACCGTTGAACCAGTCACCGAATCTTTTCTGATATTCAACTTCGATACCGCGTGTTCTTGCGTAATCCTGGTTGAAATATGTAATAAAGCTCTGACCGATTAAACGACCGCTGTTAATACTGATACTTCTTGTCGCAACGTAATCGTAAATATTTTTGTAGTATGCAGTGATTGTCAGAACGTCGTTAACAGAGAACTGATTTCTGATACCGAGTTCGTAAGATACAGTTGTCTCAGGATTCAAATCAGGATTTCCGAATTTCTGGAAAGTAGATTTTGCGCTCTGAGGACTTAACTTAGCATATACAAACTGTGGTTTTGGTCTCTTGCTGAAATGTCCGTATGAGAAGAACAAAGTCTGGTTATTTGTAATAGGGTGAGAGATACCGATTCTAGGTGAAATTCTTGCTTTCCATCTTCTGTCACCAAAGAAGCCGTAAGTATCTTCAATGTATTTCTTTCTCGTTTCGTCAGGAATTGTAACAACGTTCGGATCATTAATAGCATCATCTACATATTTACCCGGGAACCAGTAATCGAATCTCATACCATAGTTTAAAATCATACCTTTGAAGGTAATGCTATGCTGAGCATATAAATCACCGAATGCAGGGTAAACTTTATAAACATCATTATTCAATCCAAGTGGTCTTATCCATGGCTGATAAATGTCAATCAACTGCATTTCCTGAAAGCTGGATTCGATACCTGCTTTGAATTTGCTCTTTGGATTAAAGTTATGTGTTAAATCAATTTTTGCAGAATATTCTTCTACGAAGTGGTCATGCCATGTATAAGGATTTCCTGTATCATAAAATCCGTCACCGGGAATGATACCTGTGCGTGTACTGTCAATCGGGTAATAAACAAAAGGCGGCTTAACTAAATCAAGAGGCTCTGTGTATTGGTCCCAGTTTCTTCCGTTAGCATCTACTCTTAAATTGATATAAAATTTATTAAGCTTAATTTCATAGAATGTAGTAGGGCTCGTTGTATGAGTCCAGGAAATTGTATTGATAATAGCATTCTGTGAATAAGTGTTTGCGTTATCTAAAATTTCCTGAAAATTATACTGATAACCCGGTGATGGTTCAACGTACTCAAGATTTGACTGAAGTGATGTTGAATTCTGGTTAATGGAAACCGACTGATTGAATGAATAAGATAACTTCATCTGCGGTGTGAACTTCCATGTCATTTTTCCGAGCCAGTACCAGTTATTATCATTTCTCGGGGCGAATTTATCACCGCCGAAAATTGAAGAGTATAATTGTGTTGCTTTCTTACCGCCGTTCTTATTGGCAAAATATCCGTCGGAAAGCCCCATAAAGAAGTTACCGAAGAATGTTATTTCACCCGGAGGTTTTATTTTCAGAGCATTAAAAAGATATTTTGAAATAGGCTCAGGTCCGCTGAAATTTGCTTCAAGAATATCGGTATTGAAGCTCGTTCCTGAATTAACATTGCCGCCGAAATTATCTCTTTTGTAAGAAAGATAGAAATTATATTCATCATAACGTCCGTCTTTTGTTTTAGCCGATACTACACCTGAAGTTGCCTGCCCGTACTCGGCATTATAACCCCCTGTGATAACTTCAACTTCTTCAAGAGAATTTGCTGACATCTGAAGACCGAAACCTGTACCTGAAAGAGGGTCCTGTACGGAAACACCGTCAAGAAGAACAGCATTATCGCTCGAGCGGCCGCCTCTGATGTAAATGGAATTATCATCCGTTACAACCCCTGCCTGCTGAGTAACAATATCAGTTAGATTGGTTACAATACTTTTGGAAATCTGATCGGAAGAAACGATATGTCTACTATCTGTCTGTTCGATATCAAGCAAAGGGCGTTCACCGATAACTTCAATTTCCTGATCAACTGTAAATGATGTGGATTTGAGGACAATATTAAATTCCCTCGTCTCGCCGTCTTTTACTATAAAATTAGTATACTCTACAGTTCTGAAACCTTCGGCATCAACCTGAAGTGAAAAACTTCCGGGCGTAACATTTTCAATTCTATAAGAACCATCAGCCTCTGAGTTAGAACCAAAGTAAGTACCCTTCAGTTTAACAATAGCTGCTACAACCGGATTTTTAGCAGAATCAGTTATCACGCCGTATACTACTCCGTTTGTCTGAGAGTATATGTTAGTGCCGATAAATAAAATACATAAAACTAATAAAATTCTTTTCATTTATAACCTGTAATTTAGTTATAAGGATTAATTCAATCCGAATTCACCGAACAAAATCTTTTGGAATAAAAGTTTATTATTTGCAGCATT
>JBHEKU010000201.1:0-7740 GCA_041859205.1 Ignavibacteria bacterium
TGCTTTTCTTCGTTCAGAAAATGAGAAAGTACTTAATATTCGGTATAAAATAATTTTAAATCATTTCTAATTTTATCTATTATGGCAAAGCGAAAATTCCCAAAAATTCAGCTTCACACTCAGATAGTAATCGGTTTGATACTCGGTGCATTATTCGGCTCGTTTTTTAATATCGATCAGAATAAAGTCCAGATAAATTCAAAATCGGGTTTAGTTGAAATCGGTTACTGGCAGGATTTTCAATTTCTCAAAAAAGATTCCGTCATTAAATCCTTCGATGCTGCCGACAAGCTTGTCATAATTAAGTACTTCAATAATTTAAAGGATAAGAAAGAATTAAAGTTAAAAATAAAAAAATCGGAAACTGATGTTCAGATTTTTGAAGATGTAAAAGAGATCGCAAAAGTAAGAACTATCGGAGTTATGTTAAAACCTGTCGGCGATATTTTTATCCGCCTGCTTAATATGATTGCTGTTCCGCTTGTACTTGCATCTTTAATTGTTGGTGCTGCATCTTTATCAGATTTGAAACACATTGCAAAAATAGGCGGAAAGACTTTAGGTTTTTATGCTCTAACCGCTGTCCTTGCAATCGGTATAGGTCTTGCATTTGCAAATATAATCCAACCCGGGCATATTATGGATCCCGCGGCGAAGCAGCGGCTTCTTGATGCTTATCAGGATGATGCAAAAACAAAGATAGATCAGAATATCTCAATGAACATTGTTGAATTTCTTGTAAACATTGTTCCTAAAAATCCTTTCAAAGCTATCGCTGACGGTGACTTCCTTCAGATAGTTTTCTTTGCAATTCTTACAGGAATATTCTTAACTCAGATACCCGGAGATAAATCCAAGGCAGTAATTTCTTTCTTTGAAGGCATCAGCGAAGCAATGATTATCCTCGTAGAAAAAATAATGTACATTGCCCCTTATGCTGTCTTCACACTTATAGCAGCTACCGTGGCAGAGTTCGGATTCGGTATATTAAAAACTCTTCTTTGGTATTCGCTTACTGTAATTGCAGGACTGGCAGTTCTTACATTTATTGAATATCCTCTGTTACTCAAGATATTTACAAAAATAAAAATCCGTGATTTCTTCTCCGTGCAGAAGCAGGTTCTTGCAGTTGCATTTTCTACAAGTTCATCTGCTGCAACATTACCTGTTACTATGGATGTTTGCGAAAAAAGACTTGGTGTACCAAACCGCATTGCAAGTTTTGTTCTTCCGCTCGGTACGACTGTAAACATGGACGGCACTGCATTATATCAGGCAGTTGCAACAATGTTCATTGCGCAGGTATACGGTTTTGATCTAACGCTTGCTCAGCAGCTTACAATTGTTCTTACGGCAGCCCTGGCTGCAGTTGGTACTGCTCCCGTTCCCGGTGTTGGACTGATTATGTTAATAATTGTTCTTCGCTCAGTCGGTATTCCCGAAGAAGGCATTGCTCTAATAATTGGTGTTGATAGATTGCTGGATATGTGCAGAACGATTCCGAATGTACTCGCTGATTCACTTGCATGTGTTGTAATTGCAAGCAGTGAAGGTGAGCTTGGTCCAATCAATCTTAAAGAAGCTTAATTTTGTTTAATAGAAAATGAAGCTTCCAAAACTTCACATACAGATTTTAATCGGGTTAATTCTTGGTATTCTCTTTGGATATTTATTCGGAGTGAAGACTAACGAAATTAAAATCTCTTCGCAATCAGGTGAAAGTATTGTAAAGGACTGGAGGGAATTATCATTCCTGAAAAATGATTCACTATTGAAGTCATTCAATGGTCAATCGCAGCAATCCATTATCAGATTTTTTGAGAGTTATAAAAAAAATGATAACATTTCTCAACTAAAGATAAAAGCTGTTTATCCTGATAACAATTCACAGTTATTTGAAAATATAAAATCAATCGCACGTGAATCATCTATAGCTTCTTCTATAAAACCCATCGGTGAAATATTTATTCGTCTGTTGAATATGATTGCAGTTCCGCTCGTACTTGCATCATTAATAGTTGGCGCAGCATCATTGCATGATTTAAAACATGTAATTTCTATTGGCGGAAAGACTCTTGGATTTTATTTACTTACAGCTGTATTAACTATTTCCTCTTCACAGATATTAGCTACTATAGTAAATCCGGGCTCACATATAACTCCTGATGCAAAAGCAAGACTGCTTGATGCTTTTAAAGATGAAGCAGTAAGTTCAACTAATTATAAATTTGACCTGATTAATTTTTTTGTAGAGATAGTTCCGAAAAATCCTTTCAAAGGATTAGTGGAAGGAGATTTTTTACAGATAGTTCTTTTTGCAATTCTAACGGGCTTATTTCTTTCATTCCTGCCGAAAGAAAAATCGAAAAGAGTAATAGATTTTTTTGACGGTATTTCTCAGGCAATGATTAAAATGGTAGAGGCAGTGATTAGATTTGCTCCTATAGCAGTTTTCGCTTTAATAGCATCAACAGTTTCCGAGTTTGGTTTCTCTATTCTGCAAACACTCATTTTTTATTTCTTCACAGTAATTGCAGCGCTGTTGTTCACAACGTTTGTAATTTATCCTGTACTTTTAAAAATTTTCACAGGTGCTAACGTAATAGACTTCTTCAAAACACAGAGGCAGGTAATGGCTGTTGCATTTACTACAAGCTCTTCATCGGCAACAATGCCAATAAATCTTGATGTGTGCGAAAACGTTTTGAAAATCCCTAATAAAATTGTCTCATTCATTCTTCCGTTAGGTACTACAATAAATAAAGACGGTACCGCTTTATATCAGGCAATTTCTGCAGTGTTTATTGCACAGGTATATGGTTTTGAGCTCACCATTCCTATGCAGCTCACAATATTTGTTGCTTCGTTAATTACAGGAGCGGCAACTGCTCCCGTAGCCGGGGCAGGACTTATTATGCTTGTAGTGGTGCTAAAGGCAGCAGGGCTTCCTATAGAAGGAGTTGCATTGATTCTTGGAATTGACAGATTACTGAACATGTCTCGCGCAGTAACAAATGTAGTTGCTGATTCTGTTTGCTGTGTAGTTGTAGCAAATTCAGAAGGGGAGTTTAAAGGAATTCCAAAAGCTCTTAAGCAATGAACTTTTAATTTATATGAATGTTGTATTTATTAATTACCAACTAAAATCTTACAATGAAACTCACTCTTTTATTTTCAGTATTAATTTTATTCTGTTCCTGCAAAGCTCAGACCAACGGCGCAGGCAGTGACAAACAAACTCAAACTAACACATCAACGCAATCAACTCAATCAAAAATGGAAAACAAAAATATTTATGATATTTCAGTAAAAGATATGGACGGCAAGGATGTGAAGCTATCCGATTACTCAGGCAAAGTTTTATTGATAGTTAATGTTGCATCTCACTGCGGATATACTGTGCAGTATGAAGGGCTTCAAAAATTATATGAACAAAATAAAGGTAAAGGATTTGAAATTCTTGTTTTTCCATGTAATGACTTTGGTGAGCAGGAGCCCGGCACTAATGAAGAGATTCAGCAGTTCTGCTCATCAAAATATAACGTGTCATTTAAACTTTTTGATAAAGTAGAAGTACTTGGTGATGATAAAACTCCTTTATACAACAGACTTGTAAACAACGCTCCTGAAACAGGAGATATAGGATGGAATTTTGAAAAATTTCTTGTTGATAAAAAAGGAAATATAATAGGAAGATATAAAAGTAAAGTGAAACCGGATTCAGAAGAGTTAGTGTCTGCAATTAATGCAGAGCTTGCCAAATAATTTATTTATTCTTTTTCAGTAAAGCCTCTATTCTTGCGTTGATTTCAACCATGTTCAGGGGCTTTGCTATATAATCATCCATTCCGGATTCAAGAGATTTCTCTCTGTCGCCTGCTAATGAATTTGCAGTCATTGCTAATATTGGTGTGAATTCGCCCGAAACTTTTTCCATCTCTCTGAATTTTTTTGCAACTTCATATCCGTTAAGTTCAGGCATCTGAATATCCATTAAAATAATATCGTATTTATTTTCACTTAATAATTTAAGCGCACTTTCCCCGTCGCTTGCAGGTATTACTTCATAGCCGCCCTTTTCTAAAACGTTCTTCATTAATTTTTGATTAATGAACTGGTCTTCTACTAATAAAATTTTCAATTTGAAATTTCCGGGATAATAAGTAAAATAAAAAAGCCTTAATATTAAAACTAAGGCTTTTAACTTTTAAGTACAATTATATAATTTGTGATTACTAAATACTATTTTATAATCATCATTTTTAAGCTCTTTACATTTTTTGAGTTTGAGCTTTCCGAAACTATTCTGTAGATATAAACTCCGCTTGCAAGATTTATTTTCCCTGCATTAAACTGAACTTTATAATATCCCGCCGGCTGAATTTCATTAACAAGAGTTGCTGCTAATCTGCCGGTTATATCATAAATATTTACCGATACTTTTGCATCATTCGGAAGTTCATATTCAATATTGGTTGTTGGATTAAACGGATTCGGATAATTTTGCTTTAATACAAAATTCTTCGGTGCGCCAATTACAACTTCTGAACCAAGAGTATGATATTTGAAATTACCATTATTATCTATTTGCTTCAATCTATAGCTGTAAGTTCCGGTATTGCTTATTTTGTCGTTATAAAAATATGTATGCTGAGTATTAGTTGTTCCGTTGCCTTGCACAAAACCTATTTTAGTCCAGTATTGATTTGCTGTTTTTCTTTCTACTTCAAAGCCTGTATTATTTAACTCAGAACTTGTTTCCCAGTTCAGTTTTATGCTGCTGTTTACTACATTTGCATTGAAACTAATCAGCTCAACCGGAAGCACTCCGCCGGAATCCAAAACCCACTGGCCGATTGTATTAAATACGTTATTGGTATTTGTAGAAAACTTAGAATAAAGATTGGTACAGAAAAGAACGTTGTAATCAGCTCCGTCAAAAATTACTGCAACTGCAGTATCACCTGTGCCGTCTTCGTTAAAAGGTACTAATCCTGCAGTGCCTGAGTTTACAGGCTTTACAAAATCAGGTGATGCATCGGTTACAACTGAAGATGTCATGAGAGCAAAACTGCTTACTCCTTTTACTGTTGCTGCGGCTCCGGGTATAGAAGTTATCCAGTTATCGCCTATAAATTGTGCTCTTAAATATTGTCTGAGAAAAGTTGTATCTGCTACTGTCGCTGATGCATTTGCTATAGGGTCATTTGCATAAGCTATGTCATTGCCAAAAACGGCAAGAGTTTTTTGTTCCGCGTTTATTGAGTTATCCAGAAAAGATTTTAATGAATCTCTTATTGCATCGTTCCATGTTACACCTGTGCCGAATAAAACGAAAGCTGTTCTCCATGCAAGCAATGAACCGGCGTATTCACTCATTGAAATAACATCATAATAACTTCCATATCCGGAAGAATTTAAATGAGTGACAATTGAATCTTTACTTGCAGCGTCATTCCAGTAAACAATAATAGTTTTAGCATCATTAGGCGTAAAGCCTGCAGAAAGAGTATCGTTCGATGGATTACCATCACCTGCCATGTAAACTGAATCTCTAACAGTGTATGGTGTGCCCGGACTAAAGCTCCACGCATCAAACAATGCAGTGGTAACTGAGCCTGCGCCTAAATTGTTAATTGTGATAGTACTTGAATATCCTCCGGGAGAAATCACACGGGTTACATTGAATGTTGCAGATGAAGTTCCATTGTTCCGGAATTTTCCGTAAGGAGTAAAATTGCTTGTTGCAAAATATTGTATACCGGAGTTTTCTACTGATAAAGCCTGAACGTCTGCAACAGGAGTATTACCTAATGTTACGTTATCTATGAAAAGATTATTGCCGTATGCAGATGAAAAGTAAAATTGAATCTGGGAATTATTTCCGGTAACTGCTGCAGGAAGTTTAAACTTCATAGTAGCCCATTGTGTTGAGCCTGGTATAAATTCAAAATCGGTTGCAGGCGCAGTAGCAATATCTGTTAACTGATATGCAGTTAAATTTATTGAAAACGTAGCTCCGTTATCGGTAGAGATTTTAATTATTAACGAATCGGGACTGAAACCTGTGTAAGGAGCATAGGCATAGTCGAAAGTAAGTGTATCGCTGCCGGTCAATGTGTTGAATACAGGTGTGTTCAGAACCGATGTTCCGCTGATAACGTTAAAGAAGTCAGCTTTAATGCTTCCTGTTCCAAAGCCAAATCCGCTTGCGCTCGTGCTTCTCGAAATGATATCATAGGAATCATTCTCTGTCCATCCGGTAGGGGGATAAACTGCAGTTTCGAAAGTTTCATTAATTTTGTACTGGGAATAGGCATCAAAAGCAAATAAAATGCTTATAAAAATGAGTATTCTAGCCATAAATAGATAATAAGATAGTTACAAAACTATCAAAAGTCGAATTAAAAATTAATCTGAATTGAGAATTTTTTAATAGAAATGTGCCGTGTTTTTATAAAGTAATTGGACTTGAATAAAAGTTTAGGTATGCCTAAATTTATTTCTAAGATATATTTAATATGGAAAATAAGAGTATAGAGGATTATCTGAAGAACATTTATTCATTAAAAGAGTCCTCGGGGAAAGTCACTACATCGCACTTAGCCGAAAAATTAAACATCAGCTCCGCCGCCGTAAGTGAGATGATTTCAAAACTTTCAAAATCAGGATATATTTCAAATACACCCTACAAGGGTTTTGAATTAACAGGCAAAGGCGAGAAGATTGCAGTTAACTTAATCCGCAAGCACAGGCTTTGGGAAGTTTTTTTAGTTAAGCATCTAAAGTATCCCTGGGATAAAGTTCACGCAGAAGCAGAGAGACTTGAACACTCTTCTTCAGATGAACTTATAAAAAATCTGGAGCAGTTCATGAACTTTCCGAAATTCGATCCTCATGGAGAGCCTATCCCTGATATTAATGGTAATATTGAGGTGTGTAATGATTTCCAGCTCTCAAAAGCAGAAGCAGGTAAATCTTATAATGTAAAACGAGTATCGGATGAAAATTCTGAAATACTTGCTTACCTATCCAAGATAGGCTTAAAGCTTAACGATAAAATTAAAGTACTCGAAAAAATTAATTTCGATAACTCAATTCAAATTCAAAATAAATCGCTTAAACTATTTTTAAGCGAAAAACTTTCTAACTGTATTTTTGTATCACAATAAAATTATGACCCCAACAAAAAAAATATTTTTTACAGTTTTGCTTTTTTTAACACCTGGTTTTTTATTTTCACAGGAAATAATAACGGACAGGCCTGACAGAACTGAATCAGTTGAAACAGTCGGTAAAAATAAATTTCAGGTGGAAACCGGTATAGAATATTCTTTAATTAAATATAAAGTTTATTTAACCGATGAAACGGGCAGAGAATACGGACTTTCTGACCTTAAAATTAAAACTCTCACTGCTCCAACAACACTGTTAAGATACGGCATTTTAAAAAATGTTGAGCTGAGGCTGGGTTTTGATTTTGACCGATCTTACGAAACAAGCGACGTATTTGAGTTAGAGAACAGTCAGAAGCTTTCACTTAATCCGCCAAAGTTAGGAGCTAAAGTTGAGATTGCGAAAGGAAAAGGAATTGTACCTGATTTTTCCGTTCTTGGCTCGGTAAAAATTCCGGACGTTGGTGATGAATTTAAAAAGGTAAAGCATTTTTCTCCGGAAGTTGTTCTTTTATTCTCCAATGAAATAAATGATAATTTTAGTGTAGGGTATAATCTTGGAGTT
>JBHEKU010000254.1:0-4475 GCA_041859205.1 Ignavibacteria bacterium
TTTATAAAACAACTGATGGCGGGGCAAGCTGGCAAAACACATCTCACGCCTCTAATAATAACAGAAGCGTTGGATTCTTTACAACTGAAACAGGTATCATTGGTACATTGGACTCGAATAAACCTTTGTACAGAACTACTAACGGAGGATTAAACTGGACAGATATCACTGCATCAATACAGGGCGTAAAGCCAAAAGGCATTTGCGGGATTTCTGTAGTCGATGAAAATACTGCATTCGGTGTCGGAAGATATTACTGTCCTTCTAATTTAATAAAGACAACTAACGGCGGGCTTAACTGGATTTCAATCCCTATTGATACATCGCTGATGCGCTCTGCAGTTGATTGTAAATTCTGGTCGGCAGATTCAGGATTTGTCATAGGAGGATACTCACCTGTGAATCAATATTACAACGGAAGATCAGTAATTCTGTTTACTTCAAACGGAGGGCAGACTTTTGAACGCAGATGGTACTCCGCTGCTTCACGACCCAGAGAGTGGGGATGGAAAATTCAGTTTGTAAACAGACAGCTTGGATATGTAGCAATTGAAAATTTCAGCGCTGCTTACTTTTTAAAAACTACTGACGGAGGAGTGAACTGGTCAAGCTTTGCAATTCCTAATCAATATAATTTAGAGGGTATCGGATTCATAAATGAACAGACAGGATGGATAGGAGGCTGGGGTTTAAATTACTACATGCCTACAATTGAAACGACAAACGGCGGCACAAGCTGGCATCCTGCAGGATGGGGCTTTAATGTAAACAGGTTCAGATTTATAAATGACACACTTGCTTATGCAGGCGGACACAGGATTTTTAAATTCATGAGGCAGACAGTCGGCGTACAGAATATATCGACTGAAATCCCTGAGAATTTTTCACTCTCGCAGAATTATCCGAATCCTTTTAATCCCGTTACATCAATAAAATATACGCTGCACTTATTTGATTACGTTACATTGAAAGTTTATGACACAAAAGGAAATGAAGTAGCCGTTTTAGTAGATGAAAATCAAAACGCAGGTGCTTATTATGTAAGTTTTGATGCATCAGAGCTGCCAAGCGGAGTCTATTATTATAAGTTAATAGCAAATCAATTTCAGGAAACCAAAAAGATGGTACTGATAAAGTAAAAAATTTTCAATTCATAACGGCGGAGTTTTTAACTCCGCCATCATTTTACCTTAAATTATTATATTACAGTAATTTAAGCAGCACGCAAAACCTCAAAAAGAATCTTTGTATTTAAATTCATTTCTCCATACATTGCAATTGTAAATCAACAACTTTCTAATATTTGTGCATTAATATTTACCTATCTCTTTGATATTTCGTACTATATATTATTCGCAGCACAAGAGAGAGTTAATAAATATTTAAAAACCTTAACAGTTGGAGACAGCTATGAGACTCTATCTTTTTGTCCTATCTTTATTTCTTATTTCACTAAACTTACAGGCTCAAAGTAAATACTCACAGGAGGATATGCGAAAGTTATCCCGCATCCCTGCAAAGATAACCTTTGATGGTGAAGTTTACAAAAGCAGTTTTCATCCCGGCATTAAACAGGAAGCTCGTATTCCAGAGCAATACGGACCTGATGCATACAGCTCAATTTCATTTGTACAGTTAAGCACTCTAAGAAATTATTATGATTTAGAAGGCAACGGCACTCCGGTTCAAATCTGGCAGGACCCAAGCAATCCAAACAACATTCATGCTGTTTATACTTTTTCTGAACAAGAAACAGGTTGGGCGGATAGAACGATTCAGTATTTTTACAGCAGTGATAAAGGCGCAACCTGGAGCTTTATAGGTAATGTTCCCTCCATTGGCAGAGCCGGCTTTGGTTCAATATCGGGTTTAAGTACGGGAGTTGCTCTTATTGCCTGCCATACAAATTCAGGTATAAGCACAAATATTAGAAGTCAATTTTTTGTAGATGCGTTCCCGGGATTAGGTTCTTTCATTACATTAGACCCGGGCGGCGAAAATAATAAATACATTTGGCCTAGAGTTGTTGGTGGGCTGAATACTTCTATCACAAATAAATTTGTATTTATAGCTTCAACATCAGGAGCAGATTCTTCATTTTATGGAATCGGAACGTCAATTACATCTTCAAGTTTTATTCCGTACAACAAAATTAATGCAGATATAGCAGAGGCTTACTCTATTGCCCGCGGAATTGACGGAAGAATTGGCATTGCATACAGAATAAATGATGCTATTTTTCCGGCAGAACTTGGCGATGTATATTTTACAGAATCAACAAACTTCGGCTCAAACTTTAATACTCCGTTAAAAATATTTGATGCTAACTTTAATACTGATTCACTGGGTAATCTTAGAGGAATTTCTATGGTATATAAAGGAAATACGCCCTGTGTAGTTTTTGAAACAATAAAGCAAACAACGACAGGTTCTTTCTTCCCCGCTTCACCAAGCAAGATAAGATTCTGGTCTCCGGTTATTAACGGTGGAAATAGTTTAGTTATTGCTGATGAAAACAATGTTCCTTTTGCTCCGGCTTTGGGATCGGTAGATGTTGAAGGACCAATTTGCAGACCCTCAATCGGAGTATCTTCCGATGGCAATTTTCTTTTCTGTTCAATGATGGTTCAGAATGCTGCTACAGGTGGTACAGATACAACAAGTTATAACGATATTTATCTTTCTCGTTCCGGTAACGGTGGCGCATCTTGGGCTACACCCGAAAGAATAACTCCAATTGCTCCAAGGAATGACTGGGCTTATGCAAGTATTTCTCCGTACAATGATATGAGTTCCGGCACAGCTTATGTAAATTTAATAATACAAAAAGATACAATTCCCGGCAGTAATGTTAACCTTGGAGATTCAAGAACGAATGCAAGACCTTATTTTGTAAGAGTCGGTTACCAAAGTATTTCTACTCCACCGGCTGTGCCGACATTATTATCTCCTGCAAACAATGCTGTTAATCAAAGCTTGACTCCGACATTGTCATGGTCAACAACGGGAGAGGAATATCAATTACAAGTGTCAACCAATGCAGGATTTACAAATATAATTGTTGACCAAAATATATCTTTACTTAACTCGTATCAAATTCCCACGCCAATATTAACTCAAAACATAACTTATTATTGGAGGGTACGGGCATCAAATTCATCGGGAACAAGCGCGTTTTCTTCTCCGTTTGCCTTTACAACTACAAGCGCAACATTACCTGCAGCGCCGACATTAATAACACCTGCATCAGGTGCAGCAAATGTAAGTGTAACTCCTTCATTTGACTGGTCGGATGTTTCAGGCGCAGCAAGCTACAGATTCCAGCTTTCTACAAGCAATTCCTTCAATACAACGATTGTGGATTCTTTGAATGTTACTCAATCGCAATTTAGTCTGCCGCTTTCATTATCGAATAGCACAACTTATTATTGGAGAGTAGCAGCAAAAAATGCCGCAGGAACAGGTGTGTATTCTACAATTTTCAGTTTTTCAACTGTCTTAGCTCCACCTGCTGCACCGACATTAGTCGCGCCTCCTAACGGTTCGAATGGAATATCCACTACAGATTTATTCTTATGGCAAGGAATTTCAGGCGCAACTCTTTACAATTTTCAGATAGCAACAGATGTCAATTTTAATAATTTAGTTCATAATGTTAACGTTAACACTACCTTGCAAATAATGACTGCCGGAATTTTACAACCTAACACTCTTTACTTCTGGAGAGTAAGAGCATCTAACGGTTCGACATTTGGGGCATTTTCGGCAACATGGAATTTCAGGACAATGACTTCCGGTATAACAAGTTTAGGAGGTATTATACCTACGGAATTTAAACTGTACAACAACTATCCGAATCCGTTCAATCCTTCTACTACAATAAGATTTGATATTCCGAAAAACACTGATGTAAAAATAAAAGTGTATGACCTTACAGGAAAAATGGTTAGCGAGCTTATTGACTTCTCTGTTCCAGCGGGGGCATATGAAACAAGCTTTAATGCCTCTATACTTGCAAGCGGAATTTACTACTACAGAATTGAAGCAGGTGAATTTATCGACACTAAAAAAATGATGCTGATAAAGTAGTTCATCATCTGAAAGAATTTATTCATGGGAATCTCCGGCAGTAGTATTAGCCGGGGATTTTTTTTTGCCCGCCTTAAAGAATATTTGCACCTATTTAATTTTGTTAGGATTTTGTTAGGATTTTTTTTTAATTGTATATGAGATTTTTTAAAATTTTCCATAAACAGAAATCCTGTTGTTGGCTTCAAGTAATTGATTCGGGCAGCGGGATTTTTTATATATATAAGATCAAAGATAAATTAACAAAAAGAAATTATTTGTTCCGATAATATTGTTTTAATTTTTATTATATTTGCATACTATTTTTTTAAAAAATCACTAAAGACAATCCGCAATCCTCTTACTCCTCTACGGATGATTTAGGCATTCTAAATTATTTTCTATTA
>JBHEKU010000162.1:0-27159 GCA_041859205.1 Ignavibacteria bacterium
AGGAACCCCTATGGCAACTTCATTAGATAACTCGTAATACTCAAAATTACCGTTATAGTCTATTTGTTTCAGGCGATAGCTATATCTCCCCGTGTTCAAACTATTATCTTTGAAAGAATAATTTTGTTGTGTATTTATTGTGCCGTGCCCTTCAATGTATCCTATCTTTTTCCATCCTATTCCAAACGAATTTCTTTCTATCTCAAATCCTTTATTGTTCTGCTCCTGCGATGTGCTCCAGTTTAATGTAACATTATTGCTGCTTACACTTGATGTAAACGATGCAAGCTCTACAGGTAATGGCAAGGAAGCATTATTTAATAAAATTGAAACGCTGCCTCCGCTTGAACTTACTGTTGCCAAATCAGGTTTCCCATCACCATTTATGTCACCGATTGCAATTTCCCTTGGAGTATTTGCCGTTGTAAAATTTGTACCAGCTAAAAAAGAAGGTGTTGATGCGCCTGTAGTTGTTGTGTTTAATAAAACGGAAACTGAAGCTCCGGTGTTATTTGCTACAACTAAATCAGGTTTGCCATCGCCATTTAAATCAGCGATTGAAACGGGCCATGGACCGGTTCCGGTATTAAAATCTGTATTTGCAGAAAATGTTGGAGTACTTGCTCCTGGTGTTGTAGTATTTAGCAGCACAGAAACAGTGTTAGCGGTGTTGTTTGTAACAGCTAAATCAGGTTTTCCGTCACCATTTAAGTCGCCGATTGCAACATTTCTTGAACTACTTCCCACTGCAAAATCCGTTTTTGCAGAAAATGTAGGTGTTGCGCTGCCTGTAGGTGTTGTGTTTAATAAAACTGAAACCGTGTTCGCAGTTCCATTGGTAACTGCTATATCCGTTTTGCCGTCACCGTTTAAGTCACCGGCGCATAGAAATTGAGTAGTAGTTGGCGTTGTTGTAAAATTCACACTGCTTGAGAAAACCGGTGTCGCATTACCGGGAGGTGTTGTATTCAATAAAACTGATATTGAACCACCGGTACTATTTTGCGATATTATATCAGGTTTTCCGTCACCATTGATGTCTGCAGTTGTAGTCCAAATTGGATTGACATCGGTAGCAAAAGTATTTCCAGATGACCATGAAGAGGAGAATGTAGGAGTGGATGCGCCCGGAGTTGTAGAATTTAAAAATACAGATAAGTAATTTATACTACTTCCATTACAAACTGTCATATCCGGTTTGCCGTCGCCGTTAAAATCGCCAATTGAAGCCGTATTAGTTTGGAGTCCTGATGCAAAAGTAGTCCTTGCAGAGAATGTAGGAGTGGATGCCCCGGTTGTTGTGGTATTTAGACAAATTGAAATTAATCGTGAACCGCCGCTACTTCCAATCAAATCAGGTTTTCCATCACCGTTTATATCTGCCAATTTTATAGATAAATTTCCTGCGTTTGATATATCTGTCCTAGCAGAAAACGATGCAGGTGTTACTCCCAGATTCATTGTGTTCATAAAAACCGAAACATTATTTGTAGTTTCATTTCCTGTTGCCATATCAGTTTTGCCGTCTCCATTCAAGTCGCAGATTGTAACCGAGCTTGGCGCTGTCCCAACCGTATAGTTTGATACTGCTCCAAAAGCCGGTGTAGATGCCCCCGGAGTTGTAATATTAAAATAAACTGAAACTTTATTTGTGGTATAATTTGTAGCTGCCATATCAGGTCTGCCGTCGTTGTTGATATCGCCAAGCGTAACTGCATACGGTCCGCTCTCCGTTGCAAAATCAGTTTTTGCTGAAAACGTCGGTGTAGAAGCGTTCGGAGTAGTTGTATTTATAAAAACCGATGTTGAATTTGAACCATAATTCGCCACAGCCAAATCATTTTTGCCGTCTCCGTTCAAATCACGGATTGCAACTGAAGAAGGATTAGTTCCCGTTGTAAAATCTGTCTTAGCTGAAAAAGTAGGAGTTGCTGCGCCCGGTGTTGTAGTATTTAAAAAAACTGAGACTGATGTCGCATCATAGTTTGCCGCAGCTATATCCTTTTTTCCATCACCATTAAAATCGCCTGTTGCTACTGAGTATGGTCCTGTTCCGGTTGTAAAATCTGTCTTAGCAGAGAATGTTGGTGTTGCGCTGCCTGAAGTAGTTGTATTAAATAAAACTGAGATTGAATTTGAGCCATAGTTCGCTACAACAATATCAGGTTTACCGTCTCCATTAAAATCACTGAATGAAATTGATGCAGGATTTGTACCTGTGGTAAAATCTGTCTTTGCCGAAAATGTTGGCGTTGATGCGCCGGGTGTTGTAGTATTAAAAAAAACTGATACAGAAGTAGCATCATAGTTAGCCACAGCTACATCAGGTTTACCGTCGCCGTTAAGGTCGCCAAGTGCAACTGCGTATGGTCCTGTTCCTGTAACAAAATCCGTGGTTGCCGAGAAAGTTGGCGTTGAAGCGCCGGGAGTTGTTGTATTCATCAAAACCGAAAATGTGGTAGCGCTGTAATTAGCAGTAACCATATCAGGTTTTCCATCGCCGTTGAAATCACTGAAGGAAACTGAGTAAGGTGTATTGCCTGTAGTGAAATCTGTCTTTGTTGAAAAGTCCTGCGCGAATGCGCTGCCGGAAAAAATATTTGCACTCATTAAACTCAATAGGAATGCAATTACAAGTGTGAGTGTTTTTGCCATTAGGGGTATTTAAATTTTTAAAACTTGTATGCAAAATACCAACATCTACATATTAACGCAAAAAGAAATTTGGTCGAAAACACGCCGGATTTTGTGGGGGATATTCGATAATTTATTGATAAAAAAATAACTTATAAGAAATAACAACACGCTGAGAAGAAGTTGTTAATTTTTTTGGTGTCAAGTCTTTTTTAAATAAATTTACCTATTAGTAGTAATAAGGTAAACTCCGTATTATTTTATTTTTGTTCTGCTTAAATTTTTCACAGGGAATTTTAGCTCTGCCGGTCTTCAGACCAAGCAGAGATAAAAAAAGTAAAATCCGTCAAAAATTCGTCAATACGAGATGAATAAAAATGGAACTAAAATGTTACAATAATGCGACTTTTCAATTACGAATTATGAGTTACAAGTTACAGTTGAAATACTTTCTGAAAATTTAATCAGTGAGAACATAAATATCATATTCATCTGTGATTAAAAATGTTACAATATTGTTATTCAGCCGTTGTTGTTCTTCAGACCAATAACCATTACGTAAAACAAAATCCGTCAAAAATTCGTCAATACGAGATGAATAAAAACGAAACTAAAATGTTACAATATTGCGACTTTTCAATTACGAGTTATGAGTTACAAGTTGAAAGACTTTCTGAAAATTTTATCAGTGAGAACATAAAAATCATATTTATCTGTGATTAAAAATGTTACAATAATTTTACTTTGTAACATTATAATTAACTGTAGAGACGCAATACTTGCGTCTCAAAAAAGTTGTTGGTCAGGAGACCAACAACGGCGGAAATCCCAAGTATTTTATTTTGCAGAAATCCGTCAAAAACCCGTCAAGATTAATAAAAAATAATGAGTTTGAGAATGCCGATATTGTTTTTACAATATTGCTTGGTCAAAAATTCAGCAGAGTGATGAAAAATGGAGAGCGAAAATTGAAGTATTAGTTCAAGTTTTAAATAGGCAAATTTTAAAAGGAAAATCCCGCTGAAAACAGGACTGAGCCTCGCTCAGAATGCGACAATAATGCGACTATTCAATTAACAATTAGCAGTTAACAGTTAACAGTAAATCCGGCTATTTTCCGACTTTTTTGAATTAAGAATAAGAATGCAAAATTAAGAATTAGCATTTTAGTGAAATTTTGTGTGTTTTGTGTTTTAGTGGCAGGATAAAAATCCGACTATTTCCCGACTAATTCCTAACTCGTAATTCGTAATTTGGAATTGAAATAAAATCGGACATAAAAAAAGCCCTTCAGGTTTTAACCTAAAGGGCTTAGATGAGTGAGACCGGGTGGATTCGAACCACCGACCTACGGCTTAAAAGGCAGTTGCTCTACCGCTGAGCTACGGTCCCATCGTACTACAAAAATTATTATTTGTTTATTTATTTCCGGCTAATTTTATGCGGTTCTTAGCTCTTTCAGCTTCTATTTTAGCAATTTGTTTCTGGTGATACATGTTTTCAGCGTTCAGGATTTCTTCGGCGCGTCTTAAAGCCTGTTCAGCTCTTTCAACGTTGATTTCTTCCTGAGACTCTACAGCATCTGCTAAAATAATAACTGTGTTATTATTAACTTCAAGAATTCCTGAGCTGATTGCAAAGAATTGAGTTCTGCCTTCTTCAGTTACAATTTTAATTGTTCCGATTTTTAAGGAGGAAATTAAAGGAGCATGTCTGTATAAAACCTGGAAACCGCCAAGCTCTCCGGGTGCAGTAACTGAAGTTACTTTACCTGAGAAAACGGTCTTTACAGGACTGACAATATCTAACTGAATTAATTTATCTGACATTAAAAATGAAGTCTAATCTAAAATTTGTTACTAATTGATTACTGCATTGATTTAGCTTTTTCAATAGCTTCTTCAATTGTACCTACCATGTAGAATGCGTTTTCAGGTAAGTGATCATATTCACCGTTTACGATAGCTTTAAAGCTCTTAATTGTTTCTTCAACTTTTACATATTTGCCCGGGATGTTTGTGAACTGCTCAGCAACAGAGAAAGGCTGTGATAAGAACTTCTGAATCTTTCTTGCTCTTGCTACAGTCATTTTATCTTCGTCGGATAATTCGTCGATACCGAGAATGTTAATGATGTCCTGTAAATCTTTATATGTCTGTAAAATTTTCTTTACGCTTTGTGCAACATTGTAATGCTCTTCACCTACAACTAACGGATCAAGAATTCTTGATGTAGATGTAAGCGGGTCCACAGCAGGGTAAATACCAAGCTCGGAGATTTTTCTTGAAAGCTCAGTTGTAGCATCTAAGTGAGCGAATGCTGTTGCAGGAGCCGGATCAGTGTAGTCATCAGCAGGTACGTAGATAGCCTGGATAGATGTAATAGAACCGTCTTTTGTAGATGTAATTCTTTCCTGTAAGGCACCCATCTCAGAAGCTAAAGTAGGCTGGTAACCTACAGCTGAAGGCATACGTCCAAGAAGAGCGGATACCTCAGAACCGGCCTGAGTAAATCTGAATATGTTATCTACGAATAAAAGTACGTCTTTGTGTTCTTCGTCTCTGAAGTACTCTGCAACTGTTAAAGCTGTCAAAGCAACTCGTTGTCTTGCTCCCGGAGGCTCGTTCATCTGACCGAATACAAGTGCGGTATTTTTAATAACGCCTGACTCGGACATTTCTAAGTATAAATCGTTTCCTTCTCTTGTTCTTTCACCAACACCTGCGAATACTGAGTAACCGCCGTGATGCTTTGCAATATTGTGGATTAACTCCTGAATAATAACTGTCTTTCCTACCCCTGCACCACCGAACGGACCGGTCTTTCCGCCCTTTGTATAAGGCTCAAGAAGGTCAATAACTTTAATACCTGTTTCAAACATTTCTTTCTGTGTAGAAAGATTTTTGAAAGAAGGTGCGGGTCTGTGGATTGGATAAGTTTTTTTAGCGTTTATTGGTCCTTTACCGTCAATTTCGTTTCCTGTTACATTAATAAGTCTTCCTAATACTTCATCTCCAACCGGAACTGTTATTGGCTCACCCTGGTCAATTGCTTCCATTCCTCTTACAAGTCCGTCTGTGCTATCCATCGCAACTGCTCTTACCTGAGATTCCCCTAAATGCTGCTGAACCTCGCAAACGAGAATGTCTTCAACACCTTCAGTGGTTTTTCTTGGGATATGGAGCGCATTATAAATAGATGGCAATTCACCACCGGCAAAATCTAAGTCTACAACCGGTCCGATAACCTGAATTATCTTACCAATATTTTTATTTATAGCCATTAAATTAAAGTGAAAATTTTAACGATAAACACAAATATAGCCATTTTGTGTGAAAGATAAAAGAGGAAAAAAGCGGGATTTATCTTCTATTTTCGGAATAAAACAAAAAATCCCCTTTTCAATAAAGAAAAGAGGATTTTTATCAGATATAATTTGAATATTATTCTACCGTAACTGACTTTGCCAGATTTCTCGGCTGGTCAACGTTACATCCTCTTGCAGTTGCTATATAATAAGATAAGAACTGTAAAGGAATGCTGTTTATAATTGGCTGAAGCATATCATGTGTTTTCGGCACTCTTAATACATAATCAGAATAGTCTGCAATGTTATCATCGTCTTCAGTAGCTATTGTTATTATCTTTCCTTTTCTTGCACGTACTTCTTCAATGTTTGATATTACTTTATCATATGTACCGTCTTTAGTTGCGATAAATACAACCGGCATATTTTCATCAATTAAAGCAATAGGTCCGTGCTTCATTTCTGCAGCAGGATAACCTTCGGCGTGAATGTAAGAAATTTCTTTCAGTTTTAACGCGCCTTCAAGAGCTACAGGGAAATTTAATCCTCTGCCAAGATACAAAAAGTTCTTTGCATCTTTGAATTCTTCGGCTATATATTTAAAATAATCTTTCTTATCTATCAGCTGTTTCATTTTATATGGAAGCAGTTCAATCTCTGCTCCTATCTTCTTAAATTCATCTTCTGAAATAGTGCCTTTTTCTTTGGCAATCATCATAGTAAGAAGAACTAAAGACATAAGCTGGCAAGTGAATGCCTTTGTAGATGCAACTCCGATTTCCGGTCCTGCGTGAATGTAAGTACCGGCATCAACTTCGCGTGCAATAGTGCTTCCTACAACGTTTACCAATCCTAATGTAGTGGCGCCGTGCTTCTTTGCTTCTCTCATAGCAGCTAATGTATCTGCTGTTTCACCGCTTTGAGAAATAAGAATAACAACATCGTCTTGTCTTATAATCGGACTTCTGTATCTGAACTCAGATGCATATTCAACTTCAGTAGGAATTCTGCAATATGTTTCAAGCATGTATTCGCCGACAAGTCCTGCATGCCATGCAGTGCCGCAGGCAGTTATTATAACTCTCTTCGCATTAAAAATTTTATCTTTAATAGAAGCTAATCCGCCAAGCTTCACTTCACCTGTTTCGAATTTTATTCTTCCTCTGTAAGTATTCTGAATTATATCAGGCTGCTCACAGATTTCTTTTAACATAAAATGGTCGTAACCGCTTTTTTCTATCTGTTCTAAATCATATTCGATCTGCTGAACTTCCCTGTGAATATCTTCATCGTCAATTGTTTTAAGCTTTATACCGTTTCTTCTTAATACAGCATATTCCCCGTCTTCTAAATAAATAACGTTTTTAGTATGAGCAATAATTGCAGATGCATCTGATGAAACGATAATTTCGTCCTGACCTACTCCGAACATTAAAGGCGAACCCTTTCTTGCGACTATTATTTTACCGGGGTCTTCAACACATAAACATGCAATACCGTAGGTTCCGTCAACTTCACATAGTGAAAGGCGCACAGCTACTTCAAAATTTTTATTGTGATTAATGTAATTATAACTGATGAGATTTACGAGAATTTCAGTATCAGTATCTGTGTGAAATATATAACCTTCTGAAGAAAGTTTTTTCTTAAGCGTCTTATAGTTTTCGATGATTCCGTTATGAACAAGATAAAATTTATTATGCATATCGGTATGAGGATGAGCATTGTTATCATTCGGTTCGCCGTGAGTTGCCCAGCGTGTATGTCCAATACCAACATTACCATCAAATACATCTACGGGAATCTGCGTTTCAATTTCTTTTATCTTTCCTGCTTTTTTGAACAGCTTTATTTCTGAAGCTGCATTGATGATTGCCACACCTGCGGAGTCATATCCGCGATATTCTAAACGCTTTAGTCCATCGACAATTATTGGGAGTGAATTTCTTTTGCCGATGTATCCAACAATACCACACATATTTGTTTCCCCTATTTATTAATTTAGAAAAAAAATGAGCGACTCTTACCATCGCTCATTTCGTATGTTTATTCGTGCCGAAAAAGGGACTCGAACCCTTACTAGTTTAACCTAACCGGATTTTGAGTCCGGCGCGTCTACCAGTTCCGCCATTTCGGCCGTAATTTTCAATATACGAAAATTTTACCTTCTTTACAGTGTCGAAAAATAGCCTAATTTCTTTAAAAACTAATCAATCTGCCCATACATAATATGTATGATTCATTGAAGGCGGATTTGTGCGATATGCAGCAAATTTAACTATACCAATACCTGGCTTAAGCCATATTTCAGTATTAAAGGTAATTGATAAACGATAATCTATTCTTATGCAATCGTTAAATATCTGTTTCTCGGTTTTTACGGTTTCAATCGCTGAACCGATGACAGCTTTCCACTCACCATACTCCCATGAATACCCCTTTATTAAATTTTTACCGGGAATTAACAAAGCTTCTGTACCATTTTCAATTGTGTAAACTGCTCCGGTACTTTCATCAACTTTCAGATTTAATTCTGAATCTTTTTTATTAAAGAATGGATTTGATGATAGAACAGCAAAAGTATAATTGCCGTCTTTTCTCACCGAACTCACTTTAATTGATATCAGTTCTGTTTCCGTTCGCGGTGCTTCGTTAATGTAATTAAAGGATGAATTTTCTTTAAGCGGAAATGATCCGCCTGATTTTTCATTACATGAAGTAAAGAGGATTGCAAGAATAAATATATAAATTTTAATCAAGCTCGTTTTTAAGATTTACAACAAATCAACTAATAAACAAATGTAATTTCTCCTGAATAAAAGTTCTTAATATCTCCATCGGATAAAACTACTTTCAATGAACCGTCCTCTTCTATATCCGCAATTTTTGCTTCTACCTCTGATGAATCTGCCACAACAAGGAATTTTACTTTTTTTCCTACTAACTCACTGTTCTTTTTCCATAAAGTCATCAGTTCGTTTCGCAGCTCAATTAAATGCAGGTTAGCATAAAAATTCTGAAGGAATGAAATTAAAAGTTCTTCAATATTGTGGATAGTATTAGTCTCATTGGCAAGTGATGTAGCTTTATGAGCAATATCTTCAGGTATTTCAGTCTTATTCACATTTAATCCGATACCGATAATAAAGTTTTTTTCAGGTTCATTTAAGCCGGATACGTCGAGCAATATTCCGCATATCTTTTTCTTATTGAGAAGAACATCATTTGGCCATTTCAGATGAACATGTATATTATTATGCGATGATAAAAAATGTTTAATAGTCTCTGATAAAATATATGAGGTATAAAAATTTACAAGGTGAATATTATCAACGCTTATATTGAACTTTTTTACCAGTGAGAAAGTAAGATCTTCATCATGAGCCGTAAGCCATTTCCTGCCGAATCTTCCTTTTCCGTCTTTCTGATGTGAAGTAATGACAATTCCGTTCGGAGGAAGATTATTTTCCTTTGCATATTTATTAGTAGAATCCATCTCCTCAAAATGAACAACATAATTGAGAAGAGCTTCTTTCACCAGTTCCTTATTTAATAGTTCAACGTTCACTTATTCAGTATATATGTTTTCGAATAATAATTTAATCAAAATTGAGATTAAAGGAAAAGAAAATTTCTCAATAATGTGAGCTAAAAGAAAAGATTTTTCAGATAAATACAAACAAAAAAGGCGAAGTATTACTTCGCCTTTAAAACTAAGTCTATTTTACAAAAATTATTTCAATACAACTAATTTCTGTATCGCTGTTTCTGTCTTTAAATCATCTTCAACTACCATTTTATATAGATAAACTCCGTTAGCTATATAATCGCCGTCACTGTCTCTTGCATCCCATGGAATTTGATTATACCCGACATTAAGAGGAGCAATAATTTCTTTTATAAGTTTTCCCGATACTGTGTAAATTTTTATTTTGCAGTCACGCGGCTTTGTGCCTGAAGCAATATTAAACACAAAGTTTGTTTCTCTTGATACAGGATTAGGATAATTATAAAAATCTTTGATAAACAGTTCATTTGATACAACTACATCATAAGTAATGCTGTCTATTTTTGCTCCGGCATTATCTGTAATCATAATTGTCAGTTTATTATCACCGAATATAAGCTCAGGTGTAAAATTTAATTCAACATTATCAGATGAATAATTTTCAAGGCCTTTTGATTTTATATTCTGACCGGGAACATTGCTGTGATAAGGAATATACTTCTGATTTAAATAGAGCTTTACATTTGAGGAATCATTTGCAGGCTTTACTAAATTTTTAGCATCGCCCGGATTTTCAGGGTTTTCCGTTGAAGCAAATAATGATGCAACGTCATTCAACCTGATTTTAACATCCGGATTTTTTCTTACAAAGTCCCCATTTTTAACTGCAATACCATCGAAGTAAACATCTGCCACAGGCATAATTGGCGTGGAAATAATTCTGAAATTAATCTGCCCTGTATTATTATAATAGAAAAACTCGTTTGATTTTCCGTAAGGAATAACCTCTGCATAAATTGAAACAGATGTAGGAGCAATCAACGGCGAATTATCTCTTGGTATTACTATATCCTGAATTACTCTATAGGAACTATCAACACTCACTAATGCAGTAATTGTATCTGCTCTAAGAATTTTTCTTCCGGGAGTAAACGGGAAGTAATACCAGTTTACATAAAATTTATTTATGTCTTTATATCCTACATTATAAAATCTGAAATCTATTTTCACTTTTTGCCCCAACTTTACAGCTGAATCCTTACAATAAAATGAGGTTTTTTTCATAACAACTTCGTATGGGGGGTTGTACTGTGCATTAACGGATTTTATTACCGGAGAAGGTGCGGCAGAAAGAGTATCTACGTTAAGCTTAACAAGAAGATTTACATTCGGATATGTAAAAGCATTAAGAGTATCCAGATTTAATGCTGCTAAGTTTGTAACGTTGGAATATAATAAAGAAGAAGAGTTGTCTTTCTTTATTCCATAAACATCAGTGGTAACAGAGTTTCCTGCTCCCGTAATTTGTTCCAATCCAATTTTTTTCCAGTTCTGTACCGGTCCTAAATTTACAGTGACCGTACCAAATGATTTCATGTATTTAGGATTAAGGTAACTATTGGAGGGGCACCACCCGGAAGGACAATTATTTGCTGTATTATTTCTGTGAAAATCTTCCGATACTTGTGAACCGGTTGCACCTTTATATCCTATGAAACTCCATGTCCAGAATTGATTAAATCCGGGAGTCGAATCTGCATACACACTTCCAAACTGTCTGAATGCATTCTTGCAGTTTGCATTCATAGAATTGCTTGTAGTTACAATGGATTTTACAACCATTATAAAGTTTGAAGAGTCAATATTGTTAAGATATGTTGCACAAGAATCTGAAGAAGATGCAGCGTTAAATCTAAAATTCTTAAATTCCTGAATCTTCATATCGGTTCTTCTTACTTTTAAAATATTAAGACCCGGATTCAATCCCTGACCGATATTTATCTGGCTGTTATTTATAATAAAGAAAGAGCTTTCCTCTCCGTTATTTCCCAATGAATATGCTCTAAGTGTTCCGCTGGATTGAGGAATAGATAATCCGCCTGACTGATAAACAACATTATTAAAATTTGCTTCGTTGAACTGATTCTTTGATTTAAGATATATTACTATGTTACTATCAAGTGCATTATCTTTTTTACTCGTTCGCATTGCCGTAAAAGGTCTTGTATTATAGCTGAACGTTTGAGTCTGAGACCAGCCGGAGAGGTTTCCGTTAATAGATGCATTAGTTCTCCAGTAATATGTTAAATTGGAATCTTTCACAGGTATCGCTGTCTGAAATTTCGAAAATACACCTGCAGGGTTATTATTAATAAATGTTATCGGATTTGTGAATGAAACACTTGTATCCAACTGAAGTGAAAGCTGTATCGTATTTACAACAGGGTCGCTATCAGGATTTAAACATGTAAAATAAACTGTATCTGTATTGATTACAGAATTACTTACAGGCTTTAAAGGAACAAATGAATTGTTTTTTAAATTAACAGGAACGTTAAGAACATTATTCGCCGGGTCTTCCTGTGTGTACCAGTTATCAGGGTCTAATGTAACTCGTACAAAATAAATCCCAAGTGTATCTAAGGTAAAATTATAAGATGCTGAATCAGTAAATTTAAAATTTCTTAGAATAGTGTCATGTGATTTATATGCATTATTATTTTTTAATATCTGAAATTTAATCTTGAGTGAATCAGCTGAAATCCCGAAATTTTTCGGATATGCTGTTATTCTTACATTCTGAGTAAGCACGGGATTCTGATCGGAAATTCTGTATTGGTCATCTTTAATGGAAAACTCAGGATATTCAGGAAGGATTAACTTTTGAGCAGGATCGCCCAGGAAATTAAAACACTCAAGTGAAATTCTTGATGAAAAGTTTGCCGAATCATTTTTCATTATTGAAGTAGCAACCCTAAGCAAGTCACCTTGTCTTCTGTACGAGCTGTCTTTTAAAGCACTGTACATGTAATTATTAAGAATATTAGTTGCCGTAGTAAATGCCCAGCCGGTACAGCCTACATATCCTATAGCACCTTTATTTTCATAAATAAAGAACTTTTCACCAAATCCACGTACAGCCGGGTCAGAATTTTTTGCAGTAAAACATGTCATACTGAATAACAGTGGAAGTTTTATCCCGTTAGAAAGAAGATTCGGGTCTTCAAGCCCCTGATCCCAGGTACCGTTACCGGCATGTCCGCTGTAATTTATTATAAGTGAGCCCCGGTTAAAATCATTGATAATAGAATCCTGAAAATTGTATGTAGCTCCGCCCTGCCCGTCTATTCTGTAAATCTTATCAACAGTTCCTGCCAAAGGCTTTGGAGTGATATAAGTATTTGTATAAATATTTGAAATGCTCTGAAAGTAATTCTGCTCTGACTGTGAAACGCCGCCTGTAACTAAAATAAATCTTTTAACCCAATCATTTAATGGCTGATTATTGTAGTTTATAATTTTATTCTTCATTATTTCAGCCTCACCTACAGTGAATGCAGGCAGCCTTCCGATTGCAATATTCTGAGAATAAATAGTGCTGTTCAGATTAAACGTGGTAAAGAAGTTATCACTGTTTGGGTTTCCATAAACCGGCACAATATTTCCGTAATACGAAGGAGCTGAAACATTATTTTTAGGGTCAGTTGAACCGCGGCCGAAAAGGCAAACATATTTTAACTTAGGAGCTGTCCAGTTATCGTATGCAGTTTTGAAAAATAATCTTATGGCTGCCGGATTTTCCATTCCATAATTGTAAACATCGTATATATCTTCAAGCTCGGCTTTTACACTGCGCATTCCATCAAAAGACTGCCTGAACGAACGGATTGCTTCAGCCTGAGATTCAAACATTCTGTTATAGACAATTATGTAATCAGCGCCTGTAGCATTTGTAACAAGATTTGGCACGGACTTTTGCTTAACCCGCAAAGGTTTTTGAGTAATATCTGCATTCACTATCTGCAGCTTTGCATCAGATTTTGATGTAAACAATAAATTCCCGGATGAATAAGAACTATTAACTATTCTTAAATTGTTTTTTGTATCGTAAATATTTACCGGTGCAGATATGTTAGCTGAATTAACTGTAAATTTCTTTGAAGTAGTATCGCCTGCCGGTAAACTAATCTTTAGTGAATTACCTGTCAGCGAAAACTGTCTTGGATATTGTATTTCGAAAAAATCAAAATAAAACTGGAGGTTCAGATTTCCACCAGGCGCATAAAAAAATCTGAATTGATTTGGAGATATAGTTGATAAAAGCGCAGTCGATAATGTAATAGTAGTATCCATTCTGTTAAAATCATTCGCGTATGCGATTGCAACAACAGCATTGTTCAGATAAACCGATAACGTATGTTCATTAAATAAAGAAGTGCTTCTTGCCGCAGGGTATCCTGCTATCCTTAGTTTAAATGTAGAACTACCTGCATCAAGCTTGGGTACGGAAACGTTTTGATATACATTATAAAATGGTTCAATATATTTCCAATACCAGTTTTCACCGATAAATTTATCAACAGAGAATCTTCTGAAATCATTTACATTAAGCTGCTGCCCTAATGAAAATACTGAATCCTTTTCAAAGTGAATTGTTTCGGTAAAATTATTACTGCTGTAATCGATATCTGATGAATAACTATAATCTGTGAATCTTGTACCGGTAGCACCACCCCAGTCTACCCAGTAAACATTTGTATCGGAATATAAGTCATAGTATTCGTCTAAAGAATACTGCAATGCTCCCACTTCGTCATAGTACTTTGTCTGGCCCGCATAGTTTCTCTGACCATAAAAATCAAAATAATCCGAGACGTCAAACAAACCATCTGTTTCGCCTGCAAAGTATAATGGAATCTGATTTCCTTTATTATATACTTTGACTGTTCTGGGATCTATTTTAGACGGATCGATTCCTGCATTTGTAAAATCTGTACGATCTATTCTGTACATTGCATCTTGCACAACATACATTTTTAAATAGGTTTTGCCGGGAGTAATCCAGTTAGGATTTTGAGAATATGAATTTTGGCATAACAATGCGAAGCAAAATAAAATGAGTAAGGGTAAATATTTTTTCACGTGGTTTTCTTTTTATAAAAAATTACGACTAAAGTAATTATAAATATACGGGTTATGCGTCAAAAAACATAGTAAAATGTAGTATCGTTACTATTATTTTTTGCTGAATTAGTGAGGGAGATTTATAAATCCCTCCTTTTTATTTTAGTATTGCAATTTTCTCTATCTTTGTTTCCAGCTTAGAATCTCCGGTCAATATCATCTTATAAAAATATATTCCATTAGCTATTGCATCTCCGTCATTATCCCGTCCGTCCCATTCAACTTGATTATAACCAATTGAAAGATTGTCGAGATTTATATCTTTAATTAGTCTACCGGCAGCTGTATAAATTTTAATTTTACCTGTATCAGGCCGTTTTGCACCTTGAAGATTAAATGTAAATGTTGTTCTGTCTTTGAACGGATTAGGGTAATTTGCCAGACTTAACAACTTTAAATCATAATTGACCTGGAAATTATTTTTAATCGTATCTCCAATGTTTCCCGTCTTATCCACAAAGTCGAATTCTATTTTATGCTCTCCTTCTGAAAGCTTTGGATAATATTTCACAGTCGCCGCAAGCTTATATCCCCGGGCAACTATAAATTGTAAGTCAGGATTATTGGCATAAGGTACATATTTTGAATCAAGCTTTATCTTTACAGTATTTGTATCAGCTCCGTCAATTGCAATCGGGCTGTCATCATACAGCTCAATGATAATTTCCGGATTTGCCTGAATATAATCTCCGTTCGTTAAATTCTGTCCGTCGAAAGTTATATTTGCAATTGGTTTTAACGAATCGGCTTTTACAAGAATCTGAGTTACCCCGGTATTATTATAAGAATTAAACTCATTCACGGCGTATGCAGGATAGGAATCATAATAGATAGTCACAGTGTCGCTCTGATTTCCTAAACCGTAAGTGGAAAACTTCACCTGTGAATTTTTGACTTCGTCAACAACTATAGGATTTCTGATTGTATCAAGTTTCAATATTTTTTTCTGTCCGCTAACAAAAGTATACCATGTATTTATTGTAGAGTATATGGAAGAGTATCCGATATTAGTATAACTTACACCCAATGTAACGCTGTCACCTTCCTGCAGAACAGAGTCAGGCTTAGTAAATGAATAATTATCCACGGCAAGTTCTACCGGAGGAATGTAATTCAATACAAAAGATTTCAACGAAGGCGGTATATTTCCCTGAAGCGAATCCAGATTGAAAGCAGAAGTGATAACTATGTTCGGATAAGTAAGAGCATTCAAAGTATCAAAATTAAATGAAGGTCCTACATTGCTGTATAGTAGAATACTCTGATCGGCAGTATTTTTTCCGAAGATATTATATTTAATACTGGATAACGGCTGTACATTTTCAAATGCAGTAAAATTTTTCCATGACCTTGCAGGACCGAAATTTTGTGTCAAGCTTCCATTGATAGTTTGGAATGGTCTTGTAATAGAGGCTGAAGACGTACACCAACCACCTACACAATTATTTTCTACATTATTTGGATGATATTCTTCGCTGCAATCCTGAGGTAAAGCACCCTTACTTCCTATAAATGCCCAAGTTTGATATAAATGACTTGGACCTCTTAAACTATCAGCCATCAAAGAACCAAATTCTTTAATTTTATTTTTTGCATTTTGTCTTAAGCTATCACCGCTAAAAATTTGTACAGTAGACATTAATACGTATTTGTTAGTGTCTATTGTATTTAAAAATGTAACAATGGAATCAGAACTGGCAGGTGAATTCATTTTAAAACCTTTAACTTCAAGAAAACGTCCCGTAAGTTTATTAACAACTAACATTACTATACCTGATAATGATCTGTTGTCAATTCTTAGTACTCCCCCATTGAATGTAAACTCAGATGCTTCCTCCCCATTATTGCCATAAGCAAATACACGTAAACTGGCACTACCATATGGTAATGTAAATCCCGTACCCGAGTTGAATACTAAATTCTGATAACTTCCTGCGTCGAACTGTCCGAGCCTTTTTTTAGATAATTTTATTATAGAGTCAGCTGCTTCTGAAGAACGGGCTAAAGTCCCCGATGGATTATAAATTAACCTTTGAGTAGTAGACCAGCCCGATGAATCATTATTAATAACAGAGTTCATTCTCCAGTAATAGACCAAATTAGTATCTGCTACAGGTAAAGTAGTTCTGAATTTTGTTGCAACTCCGCCCGTTACCTGTTTAAAAAATGTTCTCGGATTAGAAAAGGTTAAAGTAGTATCCACCTGCAGCAAGACTTTCACGTTATTCTTAGATACATCAACATTCGGATTAATGCCCACAAACTCTATAGAGTCAGTCATTATAAAAGAATTATCAACAGGTTTTAACGGCACATAAGATACATTTCTTATAGGTATATTAACATTTATCGAATTATTTGTTTTATTTTCCTGAGGGTATCTGTTCTCAGGGTCTATAGTATATTTCAGGCTGTAGTTTCCACTCGATGTTATTTTAAAATTATAGCTGACAGTATCAGAAATTCTTCCATAGTTTCTTAGAATGGTATCCTTTATCGGCTGTGCAATTCCATTTCTGAAAAACTGAAATCTCATTTTTACTGAATCTACACCAATTCCATAATTGCTCGGATAAAATTTAATTGTTACAGGGTCATTTATAGCAGGGAATGGATTTGACATAGAAAAATTTCCCGGTAGAATTTCAAATTCGGGATATGCCGGCAATAGTATTTTTGAAGCCGGGTCACCTAAAAGAGCATAAGTATTAAGGGTGAATCTTGAATTATAATTAGTAGCACCCGAAACTGAGTCAGCCATAACTGCACTTCGCATCATTTCTCCCTGTCTTCGGCTTCCGTTCTTCATCACATCTAAAAATCTTCTGTTCAAAGTGATTCCGTTTCCGGAAAATGTCCAACCTGTGTTTCCTACAAAACCAATCGCGCCTTTGTTCTGAAGATAGATGAACTTTTCCCCAAAACCTCTGAATTCATTAATAGCATTTTTACCTGTAAAACAAGTCATGCTAAAAATTAATGGAAGCCTTGAACCATTAGAAAGCAAATCAGGATTTTCAAGTCCGTTATCCCAGGTTCCGTTACCGGCGTGACCTATATAATTAAAGAATAAAGCTCCACGATTAAAAGTATTTATAATTGAGTCAGAGTACTGAAAATTAATTCCTCCGGCAGAATCATTTCTGTATATTTTATCAGTAGCCATTCTCAACGGATTCGGTGTGAAATAACTTGAAATCATTGAATTAGCATCTATCTGAAATCCGGTCTGTTCGCCTCTGTTTAGACCGCCTGTTATCATAATATCTTTTTTCCACCATGAAGAGAGATTATTTCTCTGATTATCGTAACTTATAATTTTACTTACTATATCATTTGCTTCCTGTATAGAATAAGCAGGCAATCTCCCGACTGCAACGTGAGGAACATATACCCTGGCTGAATCATTTACATTTCCGAAATACCCTTCACTTGAAGGATTTCCATATGCCGGAACATAGTTAATGTAAAATTGTGAGCTATTTGAATTCTTTTTAGCATCAAGCGAACCTCTTCCGAAAAGACATAAATATCTTGGCTTCGGCGCAGTCCATGTAACATAGGCATTTTTAACAAAAGCGCGAACTGCCTTGGGGTCTTCCATTCCATAATTAAATACATCGTAGATATCCTCAACGCTTGCCTTCACTGAACGGAGGGTATCATATGACTGTCTGTGCTGTCTTAACTGCTCAGCAGCGTTTACAAAATCCGGGTGATAAACTATAAGATAATCTGCCGCACCTGTTACAAGATTTGCAACCTGTTTTTGTTTAATACGGAAAGGCTTGAGATAAATATTGGAATTAGTTATGCGCAAGTTTGCATTACTCTTTGCACTAAAGTTTAAAGTATCCCCGGATACGGAATAATTTGTAATACGAATACCGTTTCGGACATCGTAAAGTGTTAACCCGTTAGGAGTGGTAAAGCCTGAAACTTTAAATCTTTTACTAGTTGTATCGGATGATGTATTAACTGTTAGATCAGCAAATAAATTATTCTCAAAAAATTTAAACCTTGAAGGATAAACAAAATTAAAATAGTCAAAGTAAACATTTCCGGTAACTATCCCTGCAGTACTATCAAAATAAGTAAAAAGAATTCTGGAACTCCCTTTTGTCGAATCTATAAATGCGGAGGGAAATGCAACTGTTGTATCATATTTTTTATAACCTATAGTTTTAAAAGTACCTATATTAATGTTATCAAAAAAAATTCTTAATCTATTTGTATCATTTGCATTCGGAAAAGCAAAAAAGTTTATTTTACAAAGAGCTTGCTCTGACCTAAAAGGATTTTTAATTTTAGCACTATCACTTAAATTAAATAAATGTTCAAGCCTTCTCCAATACCAGCCTTCACCTTCCACAAATTCAGGATTGAAATACCTGTAATCAACATCATTAATGTGCTCTCCTAAACTATAAATAAAATCGTTTTCTTTATGAACACTTTCAAAAAAATATGGTGACGGGTACGCAGCAAATGAACTTGATGAGCTTACATCAGTCATTCTTAAACCGTTAGCGCCTCCCCACTCTATCCAGTAAATTGAAGTATCCGAATAATTATTATTGTACTCATCTTTTGTATACATTACCGTATTCTCAACACTGATTCCGTTAATGTACTTGGTAAGACCGCCTCTATTTCTTATACCATAAAAATCAAAAAAGTCATTGTCGCCGAATACTCCGTCTGATTCACCTTCAAAGTAAATCGGCACCTGACTTCCTTTATAAAGCACTTTAACAGAACGTGGGTCAATTGTGGTGACACTTATACCTGCATTATTGAAGTCTGTTTTATTAATACGGTAAACTCCATCCTGCGCTATATATAGTTTAAGATAGGTCTTATTGGGAGTAATCCAATTGTAGTTTTGTGAATAAGATATATTTATCCCACAAAAGAATGCCATAAACAGAAGTACTTTTTTCATTTTTTTATAGGGGTGCTAATTTTTAAGCTTTTGTAAAATGATTTTAAAAATGAAATACGGATTTCCTATGAAATATCTTTTCCATAATCTGGATGGTTCATTTAAAAAACGATAAAACCACTCAAGTCCAAGATTCTGAAATAGTGTTGGAGCTCTTTTATAGTTGCCTGATAAGAATTCAATTCCGCTGCCCATAGCTATTTGGACGGGGACACTAACCTGCTTTGAAAATTTCGCCAGCCAGTCTTCCTGGTAGGGCGAACCTAAACCTACGAATAAAATATCTGAATTGGTAGACCTAATCTTAGCAACAGTTAAATCAGTGAATTTAGTTTCCCGTTTAATTATACCGCTTATTTTCAGTTTAGGATACTTCTGTCTTAATGAAGATTCAAGCATTGCAGATGCTTCTTCACCGCCTCCGAAGAAAAAAATTTTTTTCTCATATTTTTCAGCATAAGATAAGATCTGCGGGTATAAATCTGTTCCTGTAATTTTTTTTTCAAAACCATATTTGCCATATAAATACCTGGATGCAAGATAAACGCCTATGCCATCTGCGAAGATTGCCGAAAGCTTATTTAAATTTTTACTTAAGTTTTCATCTTTTTCAGCTTCATTTAGTATATGCGGATTTACATTAAGGCATGTGAAGATTTCATTTTTGGAAATTTTTTCATGAATTAATGATACAATTTCATAATACCGAAAATCCAGAAATTCATAACCCAGTATATTTACCACTCTCATTAATTCTTCTTTTCAATTACAGCAATAACTTCGAAAAATTTTCCTTTATTCCTTTCCAATGTTTCAACATCGTATTCTTCCATAAGCTTTAAGTTAAGCCGTTCCAATATTTCATTCATATCTTCTGAAGTAAATCTGCTTCTGTACTCCCCAAATTTATCCCCTACTTTACTATAATGAAGAATAATCCTGCCTGTGTTTTTTAAAACCCGTTCAAATTCTGTGAAGTATTGAGTTATCTGAGCCTTATCAATATGTACAAATACGTCATAGGAAAAAACAACATCAATAGATTTTGTATCGGCAAAAGTAAATTTTACTTCATTTATGAAATTGTATCCAATGGAAGAATTGTTTCCAAATCTTTGGCGGCAAAGGTCTAAACATTTCTCGGAAATATCAACTAAGTCTAACCTGGTAGCTTTATTTAACAAATGTTCTGACCATCTTCCGCCGCCGGGACCGATTTCTATAACTGAAGAATTATCCGGAATTAATTTTTGTATTATTTGAGTTACAAGTTTATCTTTCCATCCCTGCGATTTAGTCCACTCCTCTCCAAGGTCATTCCAGTTCCAGTTATTCCATGTAAGCCTGTTCTGATTAACGCTATTCCATCCCGGGTATTTTTTCTTTTGCTCTAATGATTCAAGTTTTTCGGAAAATATATCCCAGTGAGTAGCCCGTTTAAGAAGGTAAAGAACTGTCCATAAGTAACCGTTTTCTTTGAATGATAAGCTTAGCCTGTTAATTCTATATCCCATTTTAAAAAAGTTTTTTTGTTTTAATGAATTTTAACAGCTCCTCTACATTCAAACTGTTATCTGTTACTCTGAAAATATATTTATTCTCCATGTTTTGAAATACAGACCTTTCATTATTATAATAAAAAATTCCAAGTGTTTTAATATTATAAGCATCTGCAATGTGAATAGGGAATGAATCTACCCCTATAAATAATTTTGCATTCAATATTAAACCTGTAAGTTTTTTTATATCGGGATTAACTTCAGTTTGTAAATTTTTCACATCATTTAGTTCTTTCATACCGGAAATTTCTTTTTCATCTCCTATCAGACAGATTTTTTTATTTTGTTTTTCACAAAACTCGAAAATTATTTTTTTAATAGAATCGGTACCTATTTTTCTGTTAGCATCTGAAGAAAAAAGATGCAATACAATATCATAGTTCGAAGTACCATCATAGGGAAAATTAAAAACATGTTTGCTAACTTCGGTTTCAATACCGGCTGATTTCAATGGCAACGAAATTCTGTCTAAATAATTATCTTCAGGTTTCCATGTATTTTTGCTTTTGGGCTGTGACTTTATCTTTAGTACATCTTCATCGTTGTGCCAGCTTTTCTTTTTTATAAAGTTCGTGAATCCTATTTTCTCTTCAGCGTTTGACAACTTAAAAACAGAACTGTTCATCTGCCCCGGGAAGAAATTAAAAACAATATCGTACTTTGTCTTTCTTATTTTTGAAACAAGCGAATGCATATCAGCAAAAGATTTTTTCTTTAACAAATATAAATTATCGAAGCCAACCTCGTCAAGAAAAAACTCTGCATTTTCAGTTGACACTATGTCAATTCTTACTTTTTTAAAAAAATCTTTTATAGATTTAAATGCAGCACATGTCAGATAAGTATCACCTAATGCATTTGTCGATATTAATAAAATTTTCTTCAATTGAAGCAATTCAGGTTTCAGATAAAAATTTTCGCAGTTTTACATTATCATTTGAAAAATATCTCGAAAAATATTTCAGTCTGAACCTTATTCGATTCTCTTTAAACCACAAGATAAATTTTTTAGGGAAAAGTAAAACTATTTTTGCTATTATTATTCTGGGCATTGTTAACAAACTTCCTCCTATTTTATTCCAGTATACAGAAGCATTTTTCTCCTCTCCGTAAAAAAACTCTCTCCAGCCCCGAAGTTTATTTTCTTCAACTTCTGATTTTAACAAAAAATTCTTTCGAAAATCATTTCCGTAATATGGAGCCTGTATAGCGTAGACCAGCTTATTTTTCTCTACAATATTTTCTCTCGAAAATGAATCTGTTCTATATCTTACAAGCAGCAGTACTTCCTGCAGATTGTAAAACTTCACCTTATCTTTAATTCTTAGCCATAATTCGTAATCTTCAAATACAATAGGCTTATACCCTCCGTTAGAAAATATCTTATCTTTTTTATAGAGCATACCTGCATGAATCACTTCACTGTGAAGAGCAAATCGTTTTTTTATTTCTTCATCTGATTCGGGAGTCTTGATAGTGTATAGCAATTTTTTGTTTTCAAATGCAGAATACCACGAAGAAATTATGTCGTAGTTTTTATTTTTCAAAATAAAAGCATACTGCTTTGCAATTCTATCAGGTAATGAAATATCATCGGCATCCATTCTTACGATTAATTCTGTTTCAGTAAGCTTAAGTCCATAGTTTAAAGCTGCGCCAAGTCCGGAGTTTTCTATTTTAAGATACTTAATTCTTTCATCTTTAAATCCATTAATTATTTCTTTCGAGTTATCAGTCGAACCGTCATCGATAATAAGGAAATCAAAATTTTTATAAGTTTGATTAAGAATACTTTTTATGGAAGCAGAAAGATATTCTGCGTTATTATATGTCGTCATTAGAACAGTTAAATCACGCATCTTGTTTTTCCAGATTAACTACTAATTCCTCATATTCTTTTTTGTTTTTAGCAAACACCGTTCTCACCCCTATCATTTTCCATTTAAGCCAGTCAACAATATTTTTAGATGATATTTTACCCGGTAAAAAACTCCATATATAAAGTAAAAATATTTTTGGACTGAGTAATATTTTCTTATTCAGCACATATTCTCTGAATTCCTTTTTTTCTGAAAATTTAAATAAAAGAATTGCATAATCCACATCAGCTTTAATTGAATCACTATAATAATTTTTATCAAAGTGTTTTAAATAGATATCGCGAAAAAATTGTTTAGGTTTTAAAAACTCTTTCGATGTCATAGAATTTTCTTTAATGCGAATCAGATACAAAACCTCATTAAGATTATGAAACTTCGTTTCATTTCTGATTCTTAGCCATAAGTCGATATCCTCAAGCATATCAAGATTTTCATTGTATCCTCCAAACTTTAAAATATGGTTCTTAGAGTAAATAGAACCTGCATGACAAACAGAGCCAGAATAATTCAATTGCTCTTTAATGTCCCTGTCATTCTCCGGCAATTTATGTATATGCGAGACCTTTGCATTTTTAAATAAAGTGTAACCTGAAGATAATACCTGAACATCGGGATTTTCAATCAGATACTTCACCTGTTTCTCAAACCTATCGGGCAGTGAAATATCATCAGCATCCATTCTGGCTATATAATTATACTTCGCAATATTCAGTCCTTCAATTAATGCTTTTGAAAAATTTACTTTTTCAATTTTTTTGTAAACGATCCGTTCATCCTTGAATGACTTTATAAGAGATTCGGATTTATCAGTTGAGCCGTCATTAATTATTATGAACTCAAAGTAAGGATATGTTTGATTTAAAATACTTTTTATTGCTGCAGAAATATATTTCTCCTCATTATATACACTCATCACTACAGAAATATATTCATTCATCTTCATTTTAAATCAGAACTTTGTAAACTTTCCGTCTTCAAATTTAATGTAGTTTATATCTTTGTGAACCTCTGATACAGGCTGCAACTTTATACTCACAGGTTTAGAAAAAGAGTTTAGCTTTAAAACTTCAAATGAATAATTTTTTAGATTACTATATTTTTCACCAAGAACAGATTTCTCCGTAAAAAAAGGTTCAGAGGAAAAATAAGTATCGTTGAATTCAGAATTCACAATGAATGAATTATTGTTCTGCTCTACAATACTCCCATTTAAATAATGTTCTGCATTATGTGAGGTCATAGCAGCAAGACCTTTTATATTATTAAATCTTCCGATGCTTTGATTTACTTTATAGTACAGATACACTCCAATATCGGAATAGCAATATGACTGTCCAAGAGCATGTGGATAATTTAAAACCACATTCTCCTTATCCTTATCATAAATTTTTATCAGCGATTCAAGACTTTCATTTTGCAATTTATAATTTACAAGCCAATAACCTGATATTTTAAAAGAGCCGAAAATAAAAAAAAGTAATACAATAGCTGAAGCAATTTTAAACGGAGTATTGCCAGTGAAATTTCCTTTCTGTGTCAGAAAATTAAAACAGAAAATTAAAAGGGCTAAAAAAGTTAATGCAAATAATCTATACGTTCCACCGCCGGCAATTATATAGAATGACAAAGTAGAAAGTAAAATGACAGAACCTATAAAAAGCATTTGCGAAAAATATTTTTGCGGCCTCAGGTAATACATAACAATTAGTAGCGAAGCAAAATAAATCCCGGACAGTATTATAAAAATTACTTTTGAATCAATGAAAGTGTATATAAATGTACCCGAATCAACAGGCAGTAATGTAAAGAGAAGTGATTTAAAATATGCCGGTATTATTGTAAATAATTTTAGGTTAGCAATTATTGATTTGCTATTAATCATTGCAAAAATACTTCTTCCGAATATATATATAATACAGGTTGCAACTTTAGCATTCAAAAGCCTAGTTAATGAAGTAAAAATTTCAGGTGATTTATTTGCAAGAAAATATACCTGCCAAATTAACATAAACTCAACTATGAACCAGCTTACTGCATTTTCCTTGGTTAATGCACCAAGTAAAAACAAAATAGAACTTAAGATTAAAAAATAAATTTTTTTGCTCTGTATATACTTAAGAGAAAAGAAAAATGATGAGAGACAAAATAAAATTACTATTAAATCCGTCCTTGCCGAAAGCCACGCCAGATTTGTAACGTTACCCGGATACAACAAATAAAAAGACGGTATTACTAAGCACAGCCATGTATTTTTAATTTTTAAAATTTTTTGAATCTCAAACAAGACGAAAATAAGAAGTACAAAATTTGCCAGATGAATTACCTGACTTACTATTGCCCAGTAAACAGGTTTCAATCCGAAAACAACAAAACAAGCGTAAGTCAAAAAAGAAGTCAACGGTCTGTAATGTATACTATCGATTTGTACTGATGGTATTAACTGCTGAATACCGTTCTCCCAGTATGTAGCAACTGGGAAAGGATTAAGATTGGAAAAAAATATAACCGACAAATCATCGGCGATAAAAACACAATTTGCTATAATTGGAATATTAATAAAAAAGTATATTCCAAAAAGAATTACAAAAAATATAAAATATAATTTTTTAGAGGATGCCGTCAACTGAGGCTTTTATAAATTTTTTCGTATGATGAATAGACTTTACCCCAATTTAACTCTGCATAAATTTTACCTGCATCTTCTGATATCGTTTTTCTTAATTCAGGATTTTCCAGCAACAGATTTATTTTGCCTGCCATTTCATTAACATCTCCATGTCTTACTACAAATCCGTTCTCACTATTTTTTATTAGACCGGATATTCCCGTGTGATCAGTTACAATAGGTACAAGTCCCGAAGACATACATTCAGCCGCCGCAATAGAAAATGTATCATAGAAACTTGAAGAAACAAATATATCTTTATCAGAAAGAAAATTTACTAGCTCAGATTTATTCATTTTAGAAACATTCACAATTTCAACATTTCCGACAACAGTTTTATACATAGATTTATCGAACTTACCGAGTAAAAATAACTTGCAATCTGTATTTATCATAGAAAGTGAAGAGTATAAAAAGTTAAAATCCTTGTCCTTCCTGTCACTATCCCCAATAAAAACTAATGACGGAATATTACTAGTACTGACCGATCTGGTTTTATAATGAAATTCTTCATCGATTCCGTTACTTATAAATTCCAGCTGATTTTTTTTTATCGTGTAGTATTTTTTAGCAATACTTAATTGATAATCAGATAAGAACAAAAGTTTATCACTGAACTTTAAAAATATTTTTTCACAGAGTGAATCCTTAATCTTTAGTGAAGCAGATACATTTTTAAAATTTTCATTTTCATAAACCGCTACTCCATGCACATTATAAAAAATTTTAACTTTTGAAAATGCTTTATATAAATATGCTAGAATGCTAAATCTTTCAAAAGTAATTATCTGAATCAAGTCTGGTTTAAGTTTAATCAAAAAAGGAATTATTTTTAATATCCCCATTCTGTAAATTTTTAATCCGTTTGAATAATCTATAATTTCCTTACCCAGTAATTTTTTTCTAATTCCATAAACCGAACCATCGAAATAATACTCTATAAATATTGATTCATTTTGTTCTGCTGATTTCCCGAAAATTCGTTTAGCAACTTTTTCAGGACCGGTTAGCTCTTCAGTAGGATTATATCTGCCAATGTAAGCGATTTTCACTTTTTACCCAGCACTTTAAAAAGAAAAAAACTTTCGACAAGTAAAATACTTACTTCGGTTATAAATGTTGCGTAGCATGCAGCAATTAAACCAACCTTAGGAATAAGGATTACATTTAAAACCACATTTACAGCTAAACCGATTATAGTAGCAATTAATACAAAATTAAATTTACCTAATGCATTGAGAGTAATTCCTGTAAGATTATTTAAAGCTAAGGGTATAACTGCAAAGCTTAAAATTTTTAAGAGCTCAACTGAGCTTGCATACTTAGTCGAATAAAAAAATATTACTAAAAAATCCGGGATAAAAAAAAGAATCAAAGCGCATACTAAACTTATAGAAAAAATTATAAGAATATACTTCTTTAGGAATAATTTAATTGCAGAGACTTTATTGCTTAAGTAAGATGCTTTTGAAAAGCC
>JBHEKU010000207.1:0-26745 GCA_041859205.1 Ignavibacteria bacterium
TTTCTACAGAATTGAAGCAGCCGATTTCGTTTCCACAAAACGAATGGTATTGGTAAAATAAGAGTGGGATAACACGGAACAAACTCCTCTCATGGAATAGTGTCCTCTTCCCGAAACGGAAGAGGACGGAGAGGATTAAAAAAAAATAATTTTCCTTAAAATAAATTTACTATGATAAAAAAAATAATTACCTCAATCTTACTAACCGGATTAATATTTGCGTTTGCAAGTTTTACTTCCGGAAAGATACAAGCGCAGCCGCCAGCGCCAACCAATTTAACATCAGGAGCAATAACCGCAAGTTCAGTAGTTTTGAACTGGACAGCAGCGGGCGGAGGAACTGAAAATTATAGAATAGTCTGGAAACCCGGAAATGCCGCACCTCTCTCAGGAATTGACGGCGGGTTTTGTACTTTGATTGATCCTAACACGATTACTTACACAGTAACCGGATTACAAGCAGGCCAGCAATATACTTTTGCTGTTTATTCAATTGCAGGAGGATTTTATAGCGCAACTGCTCCATCAGTTACTGCTACGACAACGCAAATAAATAGTACAACATTTACCAACGAACAACCGATGTCTTTGATATTGGGACAGAACTCTGTTGAAGATGCAGGGAATTCAAATGCTGGTGGATTGTCGTCGAATTCAATGTACGCACCCTCAGATGTTTTTATTCTTGACGGCACGACATTAAATTCAGAGGGGATGATGTTTGTTGCGGATAAATTTAATAACAGAGTTTTAATATATAATACAATTCCTACATCCAATAATCAGCCGGCTGATGTTGTTATAGGGCAGACAAATTTTACATCGAACGGTTCAGGTAATTCTGCAAGCCAGATGAACGGACCTTCATCTGTAGTTTCGGATGGAACAAGGCTTTTTGTAGCAGATGAAGGCAACAACAGAATTTTGGTATTTAATACTATACCTGTTTCCAACGGCGCATCGGCAAACGTTGTGCTTGGGCAGGCAAATTTTGGAGCAGGACATACAGCCCCTAATAACGGTGGCAGAACTGCAAGCAGATTATATTTGAGCGATGGTTCTGTTTACGGAACAGGTATGGCTCTCTATCAGGGTAATTTTTCAAACAAATTAATTGTGTGCGACGGAGCCAATGACAGAGTTTTGATATGGAATGACTTCACATCGCTTACAAACGGGAAAGCGGCTGATGTTGTTATTGGTCAGTCAAATTTTACCGGACATACAGTGCCCGGTTTTAATGCTTCATCATCCTCGACCTTATATAGTCCTAAAGATGTTGATGTTACATCAACGGGAAAATTAATTATTGTTTCACGTCTTGAGCACAGAGCTTTGATTTTTAATTCTATACCGAATACAAACGGAGTTGCAGCAGATTTTATTTTAGGTCAGGTTAATAACAGCGATAATCAGTCTAACAATACTAACTCAGCTACAAGTTTTGCTTTTCCGCGGTCACTCTCTGTAAGCAGAGTTTCTGATAAACTTTGTATCGCAACTTCGGGTGACCGATTGTTGATATGGAATACTTTTCCATCTTCAGATAATACGCCGGCAGATAATATTCTCGGCTATCCGACTTTAACAGCTGTAAACAGAACGAGTTTCTCCAATGAAAATATCGGCGGCTTCAGCAATAGTGCATGCGGACCTAATTTCGTAGATGGAATGAACTGGACACCTGCCGGAAATTTGATTTGCGCAGATGCCGGAAGAAATGCAGTAATGAAATTTAATGGCGGAGATAATATAATAAGCTCGCCAAGTTCAGTAACTGCAGGAACAATTGCTAATAACAGTGTGCAGATAAACTGGTCAGGAAGTTCTGCACCATATTTCAAAGTAGTTTATAAATATGGAACCACTCCACCTACAGGTCAAGATGACCCTGATATTATCGGCAGCTTCGACGGCGTATCAGGTAATACCTTAACAATCGAGCCGGTGCCATGCGGAACACAATTCAGTTTCGCTGTAATTGCAAAAAAAACACAATTTGGTTCTTTATATGCCCCGGTAAACGGAACGTTGAATACTACATCGGGTTCATCATCATGCACAAACTTTCCAATTTTTGAGAACGGCGGAGTTACAAATATCACGCCTTCAATTACTGGTGATACAATTTTTTGCACTGGTTTCTTTTCTAAGGTTTATTCAAAATCAGGTACAGTATATAACAGGAACAGCGTTTGCGCAATAGACGCTAAAACAGGAAACGTATTAAATTGGCTTTGTAACGTAGGAGCAAACGAAACAGTCTGTCAGATCCTGGTAAACAGAACAACGGGAAAATTATATATCGGAGGTTCGTTCACAGAAGTAAACGGAGTCGCAAAAAATTATCTTGCATGCTTAAACTCAGATGGTTCGGTTGTGACAGGTTTTACCGCTCCTGATTTTAACGGACAAATTGGCAGCGGCTCAGGGGGAACGTGTATGACGTTTAACTCTACTAACGATACTTTATTTTTCTGGGGAGGATTCACTACCTGCAACGCCGGTAACACAAACAGATTAAACATTGCAGCGGTACTATGCTCCGATGGTTCGTTAACAGATTTTAATACAGGCGCTACTCAGTATTTGCAAACAGGAACGTGCCGCGTATTCGCTTTATCACCGACCGGAAAATCATTATTAATGGGCTCTAACACAGGGGGCTTTGAGTTCAGGTCAGTAAATATTGTGACAGGTGATGATGTAGGAGAATTTGACTGGCAGGTATCCGGTGGATTAGCAGCATGTTTATGGTATGACGGCTCAAGGTATATGTATGTCGGCGGCGGCTTTGGTAACTTTATGGGGCAAAGCGATGTTCAGAGACTTGCAAAAGTTGATATGTCAGGTCCCATGCCTGTGCTTGTCAGCACCTGGAATAATACTGCTGCAACAAGACCGGGTTCGGCAGTGCGTCAGATTTTCGGAACTTCGTCAGCTTTATATTTAGCCGGTGATTTCAACAGTATTGGCGGAACGGGAAGACAAACTTTTGGGGCAGTGAACACAAACGATGCATCGCTCACATCTTTTAATCCCGGGATTACAGGTAACAGCGGCGGCGCAAGAGTTGCTTTGGGCGGTTCAATTACAAACGGAGCTGTGTTTATGTGCGCAGCTAACGGTTTGAACAATTCAGAATTTTCCGCTGCATCTATTACATTTCCTCCATCGGTTACAAATGGTTCAACAACCAACTCCGTAGGCGCGGGAACAACCGTAAACTTTACAAATTCTACAGGATTCCTTGCGAAGCTTACTACCAATACTTCAAATCTCGGAAGCACAACCGTTACAGTTTCAGGTGCAGGCGGAGATACAACAGTTGTAAACGGATTTACAGTACTGGATAGAATAGTAACCATTACTCCAACTACTCAGCCAACAGATGATGTTAATGTTCATATTTATGCTCTGAAATCTGAGATGGATTATTTTGCATCGATACATTCAGGATTTGGTAACGCAGGAAATAACTACAACGGATGTAAAGTCCACAGGCTTGGTCCGGCTAATACTTATGTTCAAACTATCACTCCAACTATTACTATCACAGATGACATTGTAGATATTTCATTTAATACACCGGGTTTCTCATCGTTTGTTATGAGTGATGACGGACTTCTTCCTGTTGAACTTGCTTCGTTTACATCCACTGTAAATAAAAACAGTGTAACTTTAAACTGGAAGACGTCATCAGAAGTAAATAACTCGGGTTTCGATATTGAACGCAAAAAAGAAGGAACTACTTTATGGAACAAAGTAGGAAATATACAGGGCAAAGGGACAACAAACGAAGAAATTTTATATAAATTTGAAGACAGGAATGTGCCGACAGCAAGTTATAAATACAGACTGAAACAAATTGATTTCAACGGTAATTACGAATATCATAATCTTGTAAATACAGTTCAGGTTGGAGTACCGGCAAAATGGGATTTATCTCAGAACTACCCGAATCCTTTTAATCCGACAACGAAAATTAATTTTGATATTCCGAAAGAATCGTTTGTAAAAATAAACGTGTATGATATTTCAGGAAGACTTGTTGCAAATATTGTGAATGAGAAAAAAGATGCCGGGTATTTCACTATTGACTTCAACGCCTCATCTCTGGCAAGCAGTGTGTATTTCTATAGGATAGAAACAGAATCATTTACGATGACTAAAAAGATGATGCTGATAAAATAAAAGTGGTTTATATCATAGTAGTAAATTCATAAGGAAAAAAGGGACCTGTCATTCTGGCGAATCGGCAGGTCCTTTTTTATTTTATAAAAATTACTTTTTATAAGAATTATTTTATCGGATTAGGATTATTTATATAATGCACTTCAACGGGTTTTTTCTCTCCCGGCAATGCTGCGGCAACTACCATTATAATCATGCTAAAAATCCATAGGTATAATCCGGCTCCGTAATCTGCAAGTTCAGTATTTCCTCCTTCGTCTCTCATCAGATAAGTTACATCAAACGCGCCAAGTGCTAAGAAAAGACTAACTACTCCTATAATAGAAGTTGCTATCCTCGACCATATTTTTTTTGAAATCAACACCATTACAACATTTACGAAATATGGAAAATTTGCCAGCCAGGCAAAAAAGCCAATAGGGTTCCATACTAACGCCATCCATCCGAAGCCGAGACACATAAATCCGTTCCATGAATTATCACTCTGCAATCCAATATATGCCGGGCTAAATAAAGAGATTAAATAAAAGAAAATTGAGACTAATACAAGAATTTTTTTTACTGCGGGCATTGGGGTTAAATTTTATTTCTAAAAAATTAAAGTTTACATCCTTTGCGGACGATAATTTCTGAACCTTCGGCAAGAAAAACAGAAGAAGGGATTATTTTATTCAATATTGAAAATCTTTCATCGTATAGTTTTCCGAAGTCACAATTTATTTCATGATTTTTAACTTCGTGCAGTTTCCATTTCGGATGCTCAACCTGATATTCAGAGGTTTGATGTTCATTTACTTTCGTATATCCCCAGTAATGTTCCGTAATAAACTCTTCCTCTGAGCCAGGTGCTGCCATGAAAGATTTTTTATCGGCACCTGCTTTAATATAATTCCAGTCATTTTCAAAATTCCAGAAATATCCAACGTTAATTGCTATATCTGAAATGCTTAGTTCGTTTTTCATGGGCATCGAGTCATACTTCTCTGCATAAATATTATTAGCAACAAGTTTTATTAAAGACTTCGGGACGATTTCTTTTATAAAGGTAACTCCTCTTTTTATTTCATTGCCGTCATTTCCTGAGTTATGTTTCACATAAAATCTTAAATTCACTTCTTCAAAGTTTCTGTGAAATGGTATGGGAAATCCCAATACCTTTGTATCCAAAAACATAAATCCTACAAGGCTGACGAAACATTTTGAATTGTGGAAATCAAGCTCCGTTTTTTCAGGAACGAAATCACTAAGTAATCCGGCATCAATTTCATAATTTGCCATCACTAAGTTTTTCCAGAATGCCGTTAAAAATTTAGATTTTTGTGCCATAAACGCTGATATTAATATAATAATTGAGATTGATAATTAAAAAGAACTTACAGATATTGATAACCACAATTAAAACTAAATGAAAAAAGTATTATTAATAATTTTAACTATTCTTGCTAATTTTTCCTTCGGACAGTCTATAAATAATATGTCTCTGCTGGGAAATAAAAACGAATATACAGCAGGAGGAATACCCACAGGATTTCATTATTCATCGGTATGGGGATATACTGCTCCCAACGGCAGAGAGTATGCTCTGCTCGGCCATTATGCTGGCACAACTTTCTATGATGTAACGGATGCACCGACAACAATAAGAAACTGCGGAACTGTTCCGGGACTCGGTTCAACATATAACTATCGTGAGTTCAAAACTTATCAGCACTATGCTTACATAGTTTCAGAGGGCGGACAAGGTGTGCAGATTGTAGACTTGCAATACTTACCTGACTCAGTTCATTATATAAAGAGCTTTACTTTTTCAGGATATACACGTTCGCATACAATTTCAATTGAAGGAAAATATTTATACTGCAGCGGCGGCAACTATAATAATGGCGGAGTATTTATTTTAGATTTGACTGACCCTGTTAATCCCGTAAAAAGAGGGCAATGGGGAACACGCTATGTGCACGATTGCCAGGTGAAGAATGATACAATTTTTGCTGCATGTATCAATGACGGATATTGCACAGTTTTAGATGCAAGAAATAAAGACAGCATAAAGCTTATTTATCAGTTCACATATCCGAATGCAGTTACTCACAACGCATGGGTTACAGAGGACAGGAAATATTTAGTTACTACGGATGAAGGCGGAGGAAATCATGCAAAGATCTGGAATATTCAGAATATACTGGCACCTGTGCAGGTATATGATATAAACCCCTATGAAGTTTCAATGGTTCATAATGCATACATAAGAGGAGACAGTTTATATCTGGCACATTACAGAGCAGGTGTAATTGTTTATAACATTGCCAATAGAAATGCTCCTGTTGAAGTCGGGCATTATGACACATATCCCGGAAGCGGAACAGCTTATCAGGGATGCTGGAATGTCTATCCATACTTTGCTTCAAAGAAAATTTTGGCGGCAGATATTGCAACGGGGTTATATGTTTTAAAAATGGGTCCTGCAACAAATATTATACCCAATGAAATATCAGGTATAGCGGATAATTATTCATTATCGCAAAATTATCCGAATCCGTTTAACCCGGAAACGAATATAAAATTTTCTATTCCAGAAAACTCTTTTGTGATGATAAAAGTTTATGATATGCAGGGAAAGATAGCAGCTGACTTAGTGAACGGAACTTACAATAAAGGTACTTATGAAATAAAGCTTGATGCAAATAGATTCAATTTAACAAGCGGAACATATTTTTATAAAATTGAGTCTAAGAATTATTCAGAGACCAGAAAACTTACTTTATTAAAATAAGAATTAAGAAAATACCCTTTGAGAAAAACATTTTTTATTTGTTTGATGTTAATATCGGGCTGCAGTTTTGCGGGCACTAAAGATACTATGCTTAGCGGCGACCTTAATCACGATAATATTCTTGATAGAGTAACCGTTTCATTTGTTACTAACGACGGAATGTACAGCTATCTGGCAGGGGATTTTTCCGTAAATATAAACGGAGCAGTGTATAAAGATAAATGTGCCGAAGCTGAAGTCTTTGAAGTAAAGATTGTAAGTATAGAACCTGATGACAAGCTGCCTGTAGTAATGGTTTCATGTTTTGCAGTAGGAGATGTAGGAGAGTATTTTTTTTACAAGTATAAAAGCAAAGAAGTTGTTCCGCTTGGAAGCATAAAACTCTGGGGCAGTGTGGAAATACCCGGGAATGGAAAGGTGCTGACGAATGATTTCATGGGCTTCTGGACTCTGCACGGTGAGTATGTTGTAGATAAAGAAAGCGGTAAGCTTGTACCTGTAAAAAAAGATACTTATGATATTACTGACGTTGAAGGGACCGTTAACAACTCTTTTAAGATTTTGAAATCCAGAGATGATAAATCGGATGTTGTTGAAAATCTTAAACCGGGAACGAAATTTTCTTTACTGAAATGTGATATTTCTCCTGTATGTAAAAACGAAGCAGGCTATGACGATGAATATGAATGCGACTGGTATTTATTAAAAACAGCCAATGGAAAACAAGGCTGGGTGCGTCTTAAAGATTTCAGGGAAAATGTTGCTGACCTGCCATGGGCGGGATAAAAAAAATATTTTAAAAATTAAAGTTTATTAATGGAATATACTATTATACTAGGGCTATTAGCGCTTTTTGTATTGATAGCGTTGTTTAAGTCCGCAGTTGTAGTTCCCCAGAAGTCCATTTTTATTGTTGAGCGTCTTGGGAAGTATCATGCAACACTTGATGCAGGTTTTCATTTACTGATACCTTTCTTTGACCGCATTATGTACAGACATACAATGAAGGAAATGGTTATAGATGTTCCTCCGCAAACCTGTATAACAAAGGATAATATTCAGGTAGAAGTCGATGGAATATTATACATGCAGATAATGGACCCGGTAAAAGCTTCTTATGGAGTTACAAACTATGCTTTCGCTTCAACACAGCTTGCGCAGACAACTATGAGAAGTGAAATCGGTAAAATAGAGCTCGATAGAACATTTGAGGAACGGGAAAAAATTAATAGTGAAATTCTTATGGCAGTTGATAAAGCAGCTGAGCCCTGGGGATTGAAAGTTACGCGGCACGAAATAAAAAATATTGTTCCTCCCGAAAGTATAAGAGGAGCGATGGAGAAACAAATGAGAGCTGAGCGGGAGAAACGTGCGCTCATTGCTGAATCTGAAGGTCATAAACAGGCAAAGATAAATAATGCAGACGGAGACAGGCAGGAAAAAATTTCCTTATCCGAAGGTGAAAAATTAAAACGCATCAATGAAGCCGAAGGTCGAGGACAGGAAATTGAAAGAATAGCACTTGCTACAGCAAAAGGAATTCGTGAAATTGCCTCGGCAATAAATGAGCCGGGAGGAAAAGAAGCGGTAAACTTGAAAGTTGCCGAACAGTATTTGAATGAATTTGGTAAGCTTGCATCGAAAAACAATACAATGATAATCCCTTCTAATTTATCAGATGTTGCATCTATGGTAGCTTCTGTAAGCAGTGTGTTTAAGACAACTTCCGAAACGAAAGAGACTGTAAATAAACCTATAGTTAAAACGTCAACCTATAACCCTGCCGGTGACAATTTTCCTCCGGAAATTAATACTGAAAGCTGATGGAATTCGTTGACGGAAAAATATTCTGGTTTGTAATAGCGCTGATAATGTTTTTACTGGAGATTTTTGTGCCCGGATTTTTTTTGTTTTTCTTCGGTTTAGGGGCGCTTATTACTTCAATCCTGCAGTTAATGGGTTTACTGCCCACATTAAATCTGCAGATAATTTCATTTATATTTTTTTCTCTAATTTCATTAGTGTTTTTAAGAAAACACTTTATAAAAATATTTAAAGGAAAGAAGGACAAGCTAAGTGTTGAAAATAATGAGCTGGACGGTAAAACAGCTGTATGTGTAGAAGATATTATTCCCCACGAAGCAAAGGGGAAAGTAGAGATTAACGGAACATACTGGAGTGCATTCGCAGATGTTCCGATAATGAAAGGCTCGTTAGTAGAAATTATTAACAGAAAAGATTTAAAGCTTCACGTCAAACCGACAAGCGAAAATTAAACTCCTGCCGGATTATTTATCATTGATAAACCAAGCAATCTTTCCTCTTCCGGAGTGATAGATGCATATCCCCATAAACCGCCGGATGATTGCGCTACTGATTTTGCAAATGAAAGGAAACTTTTATATAATTCAGCAGCAAAACCTTTATCAAGCTTCGGTAAAATACCATTGAGTTTAGCCAGCTCTTCTGTGATGATATGCTGTCTGTCAATTAATTCCTTAGGCAAGGAATTAATCTGCTGAGTAATGGCATCGCCGATAAATTTATCTACTTCCGCATAATAACCTTGCAAAATTGATTCGTTATTTCCTGCTCTGTAATGAGCAATCTTTGATGAGTAGTCTATTTCCTTTTCATCTATTTTGTTATCTGCGCCTGCAATTAAAACTGCAATTAAAGCCGGAGCGTCCAGCAGGGCTGTTTTTTCTTCTTCGTTGAGATTTTTGAATTGTGGTATCATTTATAATAAATTTTTAGCAAATTTACCGATAATAGCACAAAGTCTAAAGAGACTATTTTTTCCTCTTAAAAAAGTATTGATTTAAACGCAAAGACGCTAAGAATACGCAAAGTTCGCAGAGAAATAAATTATGAAAGACTATATGATTTTATATAAAATTCCTTTGCGTACTTCGCGTAAATCTCTGCGTTCTTTGCGTTTAAATTCATTATATTAAATTAAAATGAATTTTTTATCATAAATCAACGTTTTTACTTTTATGGAATACAATAAACTTACACCCGAAGAAGAAAGGGTAATACTTCATAAAGGCACTGAAATGCCTTTTACAGGAAAATATACAAATAATAAAGCAAAAGGCGTTTATACCTGCAAAAGATGCGATGCGCCTTTGTATAATTCTGATTCAAAATTTGATTCATTCTGCGGATGGCCGAGCTTTGATGACGAAATTCCGGGAGCTGTGCGAAGGGAAACCGATGCTGACGGCAGCCGGACGGAAATTCTCTGCGCTAACTGCGGAGCCCACCTGGGGCACGTTTTTAAAGGGGAAGGGTTCACTCCGAAAAACACAAGGCACTGTGTGAATTCAATCTCAATGAATTTCAAACCTTTGGAAGATTAAATTTCTAACAAATATAAAAGCAGACTCAGGTCTGCTTTTTTGTTTAATTTTCTTTAACAATTCTTTTTTATAAGTCTTTACATATCAAATCATTCTTTATATATTTGCCATATCATCCCACCCACAATATCGAAATTAGAAAAAGCAAATTTACAAAGCCGTAACATTTAGTTTAAATTAGTTTCCGAAATTCAGTGATAACTACACACAAAAATTACATTTTACACATTAACCCTTAAAAGGAGAGGAGAAACTTAATGCCAAATCTCTACAAATTAATTCTGGCGCTTTTGTTTTTTGCAGGAGGATTGAATTATTCTTATGCACAAACAGTATTTACAGTATCGGGCACTGTAACGAATTCTGAAACCGGCGAAGCAGTAAGCGGGGCAGTAGTTGCAGCAGGCACAAAAAAAACCACAACGGATGATAATGGTAAGTACACAATTACTTCATTAATGTCCGGAACATATACAATCACTGCTACATATGTAGGATATATTACAGGTAAAGAAGAAATATCTGTAACCCAAAATACAACTTTAAACTTTATTTTAATACCGGGCTCGGTAAAGACCGATGAAATTCTAGTTGAAATAAACAGAGCAAAAGAAAGAGAAACACCGGTAGCATTTACAAACATCGACAGTAAACAAATTGAATCCCGCATCCATGGGCAGGATGCTCCTATGCTTGCCAAAGGAACTCCCGGCATGTATGTTTATTCTACTGACGGTGCAGGAAACGGTGAATCTCAGTTGCTAGTTAGAGGATTTTCACAAAACTATGTACAGGTTTTAATTAACGGCATTCCTACCAATGACCCGGAATCAAATTCAGTTTACTGGTCAAACTGGGGCGCAGTTTCTTCCAATGCAGGCTCTATACAAATTCAAAGAGGTGCAGGTTCATCGCTTTATGGTTCGGGTTCCTTCGGCGGTTCGTTTAATATATTAACAGAGAACCCAAGCTTGAGTCCATTTTATGGCGCGAATTTTTCGCTTGGAGATCCGATGAATACAATGTATGGAATAAAATTAAGTACAGGTCTAATAGGCGGAAAATATTCAGGCTCATTGAGCGTAGATAGAAAAGTTGCAGAAGGTTCAAGAATAAGCGGAAGATATGAAGGGCTAAATTATTATCTTTCCTCATCATTCTTTTTAAACAGTAAGAACAGCTTAAAGTTTGTTCTGCATGGCGCACCACAAGTACACGGGTACTCATTTAGCGGTGACGTTACATATTTTGCAAAATACGGATATAAAGCGAACCCGGCAAATTTTCTTCCGCTGGATGTTGTAAACCAACTGCCTTCTAATAAATTAGGACCAAATTACGGATTATTAGACGGAACGAATGATTTGCAAGATAGCAAGTTTGTAAACCTTGCCCATAATTTCTTTCATAAACCTCAGGCGGAGCTGCACTACACTTATGATATAAACGAAAAGTCTATTTTCAGAACTACAGCTTTCTTATCATTAGGCAGAGGCGGCGGTACAAGCTTAAACAGTAACGGTGCTGTATATACTGTGTTCAGACCTCGTACCGGAAACAATGGTACATCAATAGATACAATTACTGTTAACAGATACGGTCCTGAAGGTTATGTAAACACATTGGCAAATGCAAATATTTATCTTGGAACTGCTTTCCAAAGAAACAGTTATTCATTGCATAGTCAATACGGATTACTTTCGAACTTCCAGACACAACTTTCAAAAAATCTGAATATCACGGCAGGTTTTGAAATCAGAAACTGGACTGCAGATCATCCGGGACATTTCACAAATCTTTACGGAAAAGACAGCATAACTCAAACTTACGGATACAAAAGAGCAAGTTCCGGGGATTCAGTATTCAGCTTTTCTCGTTCAGTATTTCAGGGTGATATATCGAGAGGGGCAGCAGATATCGGCTCTCCATTTGATTTTAATTTATCAACAACAGATCCCACATATAAAACACAATATAGAAATTACAAAGGTGAAACACCGCAGCTTACATTATTTACGCAGGCAAACTGGTTCGTGAATAAATTAAATATAATGGCTTCGTTACAGTATGTATGGTATAAATATACATTGACTGAAAATATGCCTTCAGAAAGCGCCATTGCAAAACAGCTTACTTCTACTGAAGTTACTTCATTGGGTCTTACTTCGGAAGGTCCAGGAGGCAACGGCAAGTTTTATATGCGTTCTTCTACGGGCGGCAGATGGTATGAATTTAATCTTGTAAACGTAAGCAGAAGCAGAGGCTTTTTACAGCCAAAACTTGGTTTTAATTATAATGTAAATGAAAACTGGAATTTCTTCGGTAATTTTGCTCACGTTGAAAGATTCATTGACCTTGGAATTTATTACAATCAGGGAGCTATAAATGAAAAAGCTGAAGATGAAAAATCAAATCAGTTTGAAGCAGGATTCGGTTTCACAAGCGCAGACTTTGTTGCAAAGATAAACGGATACTGGATGATTTGGGATAACAAGGCAGCAAGAATTCAGGATATTACACAAGCCGGACAGCCCGGATACGACAGAAACGGTTTCAAATCTGAACTAGTAGGACAATCAACTCACAGAGGTATCGAAGTTGAATTCAGCACAAGACTTGATAAAATTACAAAAATAAAAGGTCTTGGCTTTAGAGGTTCAATAACATATATGGATAATAAATGGACAGATATATTGCCTAGCGTGTTAACAGAAGTAAGAGCTAACGGACAAACTTACAGAAGAGCTTTCAATTCAGGCGCAAGAGATTTAAACGGAAATATTGATACACTTTTCTTTGATGAAATGAAAGACACATATGTAAAAAGTGGTCCTCAGACAATGTTCTCTTTAGGTTTAACGTACGACTGGAAAGGCTGGTTTGCAGGATTGGATATGAACTTTGCTGCCAGAGATTATCTGCTTGACGGAAATCCTTACGCTCCTGTTTCAACAGTATATCAGGGAACAAATTCTAACAATGGAAAAGAATACTATGTTACTTCCTATGATAATCAGCTGCCGACAAGAGCAATATTTGGAGCATACGCAGGCTATAATTTTATATTCCCAAAATTAGTAAAAGGAACTCTTTCGCTTCAGTCAGCCAATTTATTTGATAAAGATTATTTCGCTTCATCGGATAATTTCGGTGTTATTCCGGGAGAGAAAAGAACGTTCAGAATCAATTTAACTATTGGATTATAATTGTTATATTATTACACCCTTTCTTTAGACCAAGGAAAGGGTGTAATCTTAAAACAATTTTATCCTATTTTTAAATCTTTGTTTTCTGTTGTAGATTCTATTCTTGCCTGGTCAATAATATCAGCTTATGTAATAGTGATATTAATAAAGTTGGCAGAGAGAGTCTTCTGATTTTCTTTTGCTCCCGATATCTGCAGCTAATTTTAAGATTGTTTGATAAAACTATTGTGTTATAAAAAAAACAATTACTGAAATAATTCTCCCTAATATTGTGAAACAACAGTTTTTTCCACTTAAAACAATTTCATATCTTCTAAAAAATTTCTTCTCTACTCTTGATTTTATTCTCGCCAGGGCAATAATCTTAGTTTACGGTTTTTGGATTATCATAAATCTATACGATAAAATTTTTTAATTTTACTATTTACTTAACAAGTCATAATATTTATATAATACAGGATTTGTATTGTTGAATTAATTTTGCTTTAATTGAAAACCCTCTTCCCTCGAAAATATTTTCTATTTTTTATTCTCTTCATAATTATAACCCTATCTTTCCTTAATTCATACGCTCAGCAAAAACCAAAATTAGTTATAGGAATTGTCGTTGACCAGATGATTAACGATTATCTTTCACGTTACGAAAAAAGATTTTCGGAGACCGGATTCAAAAGATTAATGAAATCAGGCTTCTATTTTAAAAATTCATGGTATGAATATGTTCCGACCGTAACGGCAGCAGGGCATAGCTGTATTTATACCGGCAGCATGCCATATCTTAATGGTATAATAGGTAATGAATGGTATGACACAGAAAAAAACGAAATTGTGTATTGTGCTGATGATAAATCAGTAAATGCTGTAGGAGTAGAAACTGTACAAGAAAAATATTCCCCACGGAACTTACTTGCATCAACAATAACTGATGAATTAATCCTCAGCGATAAAAATTCGAAAGTAATAGGAATTTCTTTAAAAGACAGAGGTGCTATTTTTCCTGCAGGACATCTGGGCAAAGCTTTCTGGTTTGAAGAAGTTACCGGAAAATTTATTACAAGCTCTTATTACATGGATGACCTTCCGGAAGGGATGAAAAAATTCAACGATAGAAATCTCAATGATTTTTATTTGAACCAAAGCTGGAATACCTTATACCCAATTGAAACATACACTGAAAGCACGGCGGACAATGTTCCATGGGAATATCTTTTCAAAGGAATTAAATCTCCGGTTCTACCGTATGATCTGCCTGCTCTTAGGAAAAAGAATGTAGATTTATTAGGATATACTCCCTATGGAAATTCTATTCTCAAGGATTTAGCGCTCACAGTATTAGAAAGTGAAAAACTGGGAAAAGGAAATTCCACAGATTTTCTTAGCATTAGTTTTTCATCAACAGATAAAGTTGGTCATTACTTCGGACCAAATTCTATTGAAATAGAAGATACATATCTTAGGCTTGATAAAGATTTATCTGCAATTTTTACATACATAGATGAAAACATAGGAATGGAAAATGCCTTAATTTTTCTTACTGCTGACCATTCAGTAGCGCCTATTCCGGGATACCTTGAAAGCTTAGGAGTTTCTGCGGGTAACATGAGCACAAAAATTCTTAAGGATTCAATGGAAACATTTCTTAGTAAAAAATATGGAGAAAGTGACTGGGTAATATTGATTGAAAATAATCAGATTTATCTGAACCACAAAACACTCTTAGAAAAAAACCTGTCTTTAGAAACTATTGAGAATGAAATATCCTCATATTTAGAAAATTATAAAGGCATAAACCAAATTTACACTTCAGAAGGAATTGCAAAGGGAATATATACTTCTCTAAATTCAAAGCTTATAACAAATGGTTTTATAAAAGAACTTTCCGGAGATTTAACTATAGTGCTCGATTCAAATTGGATAACTGATATGAGCCGCGGTACAACGCATGGCAGCGTTTATAAGTACGATAGGAACGTTCCTCTTTTATGGTATGGATGGAAAGTGAAGCACGGCAGTACTGATGAATATAATTCTCAGAGCGATATAGCTCCGACAATTTCTCAAATATTGAATATCTCAAAGCCGTCTAAAAGCATTGGGAAATCTTTGTATAAAAAAATGGTTAAATAACCGGCAGAAGTTTTTTAGAAATACATAATTAATCCCAAAGCCAGAATTTACTTTTTGCGAATGTAGGATAAATTAAAGCAGAATCCTTTGCATCTATTTTTACCTGAATTTCCTCTCCTTGTTTTAAGTAAGCAAGTTCTGAGCTGTCTATCATCCATGATGTAGTGGCAAGGTAAGGCTCTCCGTTTGCGGGACGGACCTCAAGCCTGAGATCAACTCTCATTTCACTTCTCCCCACTGAATAAGCTTTTATAACACTGACAATAAGAGCAGATGCAAAAACAGCTGACTGAAAATTGTTTTCATATTCATCGGCTTTTTTTTGTATTGCTTTGGTTTCCCTCGAGTTTCGCGTGAAGATTTTAATGAATGCAATTGTTATGGATATTGTAATTATCGTTGCGACAATTATTATTAAAGTTTGTACGGGCATTATTGGGTTTTCAAATTTCTGATTATTGAATTTTCTTCTTCATAATATAATCATTCATAAAGTATTTACCAATAGGGACATCAATTTCTGAATCTATTTCAAAACCGATTTTTTCATAAAAAAATTTTGCAGGATTATACCGGTTCACATTAAGCTCAAGTACTTCAAAATCTTCTTTGTTAATTTCTTCTGCTTTCTCGATAAGCATTTTTCCGAAACCTTTTTTTTGATGAGCAGGATGTACATATAATTTGGGAATTCGAATAGTGTTTCCTGCAGGTACAAAGGAAACAAAAGCCGCCGGGGTTTTGTTTTCATAAAGAACAAAAAATCTATGCCCCGCATCGAATTGTTCTTCAAGTGAGCCATCTGAGTACATTTCATTATACATAAAATCAAACTGTTCCTTTGAAACAATTTTTAAGTATGTTGCTTCCCAGGCAGGAAGAGCAATATCCGTTATTGTTTTAATTTCAGATTTTTTTACTTCAACAATTTCTATGTTCATTAAGATAATGTTTATAATTTTTATGTGGCTATTTTTAATTTTTTGTTTTTTTCAAGATAGTCATTTGTTATTTCGAGAAGCCAGTCCTTATTTGCAATGTTCGGATTTTTTTGAATTAAATGGTTCAGATAAGAAATATCGTTCACTTTTTTTCTGCTCTCCGCAAGTATGATTCTTTTCATCATCTTTCCAAATCCTGATTCTGCTGCAACCTTTGCTTTAGGGGTAGAAGGTTCAGAAGATATCATCTTCAGGTAACTCTCAACTTCGGAGATAACCTGCTCCGTATTTTGCAAATGATAGTGGAGTCTTATCGAGAGCGATTTTATTGTGTAGTTCATCCTTGCAGATATGGACTTCACTCCTTGCAATGAATTCAATGCAGCGGAATAATTTTTATCAAGGAAATATATATACGAAAGAGTAAGATTTTCATAGGTGCTACGGAAGGTTTTTTCAATCAATGGAATACACTCATCTATTAAAAATTTTAATGCTTCAATATCTTTTTGAAATACAAAGTTATTCAAAAAAATTGTGAATAACAGAATGTTCAAATATTGTGTACGTGAAGTAAGATAATATTTGTTCAGTATCATTTCCTTTGCTATTCCTGTAAGCTCATTTCTTATTTCCATATCATAAGGATTTTTTATCAGGCGCAGTGTGCAATATGAAACAAGTTTACTGTAATGAAAAACTTTTTCATCAGCAGAAAAAGTACTCAGGTAATTTGTTACATCTGATTTATAATCATAATACAAATGGTTATTGTTTAAATGAATAAACATATCGACCATTTTTTTGTAAGTATCCAGCAGGAAGGGGTAATCGTTATATGGTTTTAATTTTTGTATGAACTCATCCTCAAAAATGTGTTTTGCAAAAACCTCAAAATCATTTTCAATTTCTTCATTTGTATAAATACTTTTAGTAACTAACATGTTAATGTAGCTTCCTGCGAACTCCAGCAAATAATAATTTGTAAGGTTTGCAAAAGCATTAATTTTGCTTTTCAGAACAAAATTATAATCGGGTTTTCTTTTAATTGGATGATATGAATTATGATAGTTAAGAGTATTTACATTTACATCATATAGGTCATTGAATATTTCCGAATCCAATGATTCTCCCGATGAAATTAACTTCTTGAACTGCTTCACTTTGTTTTCAAAAAGAGACTCGAAACCTTTCTCAGAATATTTTTGTGTTAGAAAAACTTCTTTTTTTCTGTGGTTATTTCGGGAGTACTCGATATATAAAAAATCTTCTGCCAGATGGAGAAGCTGCGCAGTTAAATCTGTAAATGTATTCTTGTTGAATTCTCTGTCCCCGCCATAAATTTTGCGAAAAAATTTTTCTTTAGGAAAATTCTCTTCGGTAAATGTCCCTTTGTATTTTTTTAGAACGTTAAATAGTTCAACCGGTTTTTTTCTTGTGTTGAAATAACAGCAGCTCAAAAAGTTTTCGAAATTTTTTATTTCCGAGTCGGTAAATGAGTTAAGCAGAGTAACAATTCTATATTTTTGCATAAGTCTTTCTAGAAATTATTGTATGTTATATCCAATTTAACATTATATCAAAGTTATAAATTATTTATATGGTTATCAAATATTTAATCCTTTCCAAATTTTAAAAAATATCTATTCACTATACAATTTAATCCGGAAAAAATCTTTTGAGAGCCTTTTAATTCCAATTAAACTGCGAACTAAATAAAACCCGAAGGAGGAATTTATGAAGTTCGTAAAATTATTTTTTTCTGTTCTGTTTCTTTTAACTTTTTCACTTAGCAGCTTAAACTTTGCTAAAACTGCCCCGGCACCAAAAACAAATGTAACAAAAGATTTTTCTGCTCCTGCGGCATCAAATTACTTTGTCTATCAGGAAATCAACGGAGTAACCTGGGTAATAGTTTATAATGATGACGGAAAAGAAATTGACCGTTATCCACTGGAATAACTAAACCAGGATATACAATTAATACGGTTGAATTTTCAAAAAATCTACACAAAAATGCTTTTTAATTGATGTTATCAGTTCTTTTTATAAAATAGCAAAGAATTTTCATACAATTAATCATAAAATAAGTATTTAAATTTTTGCTTTTTATTATGTAATATCTTGAGGTTTGTGATATATCTCACGCCATAGAATATATCAGATTTCTAATTCTTACATAGAAATTAAACCCCTATTGGGTCCGGTCTATACGGCCGGACTTATTTTATAACTAAAACTGATAAATATCAAAATGGAAGCAATAGTATTAAACAGAAAATTTTTTGGACCCTATGACTCATCCGAAAAAGTAAAAAACAAAGCCGGTATATATTTAATTATATGTGAAGCATTTGGAATGACACCGGTAAGAGTTTTAGATGCAGGAGATACGGAAAACATAAAGGAGACTTTACGGACAGAAAGGAAACAAGAATTTTTGAAAAGCTTGAATACCGGGCTTCCGTTAAAATTTCTTGTTCATTATGAAAACGATAATAATATCAGAGCTGAGCTTAAAAGAAAAATTAAAAAGGAATTGCATCCGGTGATGTAACAGCTTTCGGTTCAGACGATATCTTTCTGAAGAAACTTATTCAATTCATTTCTGTTGTGAAGCCGTATGATTTTTTTTGATTCTGTGTAGTTTGTAAGCAGCTCTTGAAGCTGCGGCTCATAGATTTTATGCACTATCCACATTGCCTTTACCATTCGTATTGTCTTTTTCCAGATATTTTCAAGATTTCAAAACGGATTGTATTTTTAAATCTTTAAATGATTGGCCGGTGATTTTGCTTTTAGCCCAGTTGACATAATCAAAAAACCTGAATGAGCTTTCATCTGTATTTTTTTTCTGCAGCTTTGTAAGATTAAAATGAAATTCGTTAATACAGTTTTCTATTTCTTTTGATGTTATCTTATCGTTGATTTCATTAAAAAATTTAAAAACTATTTTTTCAAAATCATTTAATTTTTTTCTATCCTTAACAAATTTGTATGTAAGTTTTGTGATATAATCCAGATGCTCTTTATTTCCTAATTCGTAATGAATGGCAAGATTGAATAATTTCGAATGTATGTATAGATCTTTTCTCTGTCCCGGTTCACCCATATTAATAAGCTTATTATTCCACTTCAGCGAATTTTTAAAATCACCGGTGCCAAAATAACAGCAGGATGCAAAAAAATAATACTGCATTATTTCTGTACTGCGGAGTTTTGAACGCTGCGATTCTATCTTTCTCTCGATAGATTCAATCAGAGTCACTCCGTTTTCAAACTGTCCCGTTTCAAAAAAAAACTATCAGCTCTAATTTAAAAGAAAGGAACATGTAAGATTTTACATAATCCGTATTCAGGATTTTATACCGCTCAGGAATGGAACGGAATCTTTCCAGATAATAAAAAAACTCATCATACTTTCCGCAGTAAGTGCAGGCAACCATCATGTTATATGAGACATTAAGCAGATTAGTCGCCTTTCTTTCTATCTGCTTCGGATAACTTTCAACCATCTCAAGAAATTGTTTCATGTAAACGAAAGTTTTCTCAAAATCAGTTGTGATAGAATGATAAGTTGTATGAATGTGATAGAAAAATACTTTGAATGTGTATGAATCTTTTTCGTCAAGTTTTTTCAGATACGGGTGAGCCATAACTGCTTTTGCCTTCTTAAGCTCTTTTTCATCCTGAAGCAGGCCGTTTGTCATCATCAGTGAAGTTATCTTAGCGCTTAGATTTTGAATTTCGGATTTTTTCTTTAACGTATCTAAACAGTGAAGTTCCTCAGTAAATATATCATTCTGAAGTTTTTCAATATTCGGATAATTTTTTTCAAAGAGAAGGTTTTTTTCAATCTGAAGAATATTAAAGAGCTTCATGTAATTTTCATACTCGTATGCAATCTTCTTTGCCTTCTTCAGAATCTTCATGCTCTGGTCAAACAATGTTTTATTCATAAGCAGCTCAGCCTGTGCAACATACTTATCGAATTTATCATCAAGAGATTTTTCGCTTTGTGCTGTCAGCAGACTTTTCAGAACTAAATCATATAAATAATTTTTTGCAACTGATAACTGATTTACATTCTGTATTTTATTGAGCCTCTCTCTGATTATTTCTTCATTGTATTCCGAATCACTATCACACTGTTTTTCAATTTCTTCAAATAACTTTAGCGATAATGTATCTTCATCACTGAACCGTTTTGCGTATTTTTTAAAATAGGCACGCTCTGCTTTTGAAAGCGATTTTATTAAGAAAAATAAATCTGTAGACGAAGTTTTCACAAATGTTAAGATGAATTGGGTATAAAATAAGTATGAAAAGCATTAATCAAAATCTAATTTTTAAAGTATAGAAAACCGCAAAAAAACGACAAAAATAAAGTTTTTGCCATTTGCAAACTGATTTTTCATTCTAACTTTAGCAAAAAATCGATTTTTAAAATCAGATTATATTCTATAATTTTGAATCAATAAATTAAAACGATATGACAATGCTTATAGATATAGTAAAAGTGAAAGTAAAGAAGACAATTATTGATACAATTCTGTTGAAACTTCTGATTGTTTTACTTTACATCTTTTACGCTTTATCTTAAATTTTATTCAAAAGGGGGGAAGCGCCGGAGCATTAGTCGCCATAGAGGTTAAGTTACAATTTGTGCGAGGATTGTAGTTTAAGACTAAGCTCCGGAAAGCTGACAACTTAAATCATTCTCTGTTTGTATTGTATATTGTGCGAGAGTATACATACAGGCAGAGAATTTTTATTTTATTACAAATCCTTTCGATTTACACTTCAACAATATTTCGCGCTTCGTAATTTTACAGCATGGAAATAATTTCAAAAAATATTTCAGTTCAAAAAACAGCAAGGTATTTTCTTTCAGCGGAAAACAAATCTCCAAAATTTTTAATGTTTGTTCTTCACGGTTATGGTATGCCGGCTTATAACTTTTTACAGGAATTTAAAGAACTGAATAACGAAAACTTTTTAATCGTTTCCCCCGAGGGGCTTTCAAGATTTTATACAAAAGGATTTTATGGAAATATCGGCGCCTCATGGATGACATCAGAAGACAGACAAAATGAAATTAACGATTATGTAAACTATCTTGATGAAGTTTATAATGAAGTATTAAATAATATAGATTCCAAGGCCGATAAAATTATTTTTCTGGGATTCTCACAGGGCGGCGCAACAGCAACAAGATGGGCAGTGAACGGAAAATCGGAAGCAAATATTTTAATAATTCACTCTTCAGATATTCCTAAAGATATTGATTTCGATTCTCTGAAAGAAAAATCCGACAAGATGAAAATTCATTGTGTATACGGCAATGAAGATAAAGCTGTGCGAAAAGAAAATTTTGAGAATAGCGTAAACCTGTTAAAGGAAAAAAATATAAATTTTAATCTGCACAATTTTCATGGAGGGCATAATGTGGATATAGAAACTGTGAAAAAAATTATTACAGCTTAACTCCAAGAAACTCTACAGCATTTTTCCACAATAATTTTTCTTTAAGCTCATTTGTAAAATCCATTTCTTCAATTAGTTTTCCGGGAATATGTTCTCCCAGCGGGAAAGGATAATCTGAGCCGAGACAGATTTTGTTCTCCCCCATCAGATTTACAATATATTTCAATGCTTCCCTATCGTGTACAAGCGAATCTAAATAAAATTTCCCGATATACTCTCTTGGATTTACATTGTTATCTATTGCGCATAAGTCAGGCCTTACGTTAAATCCATGCTCAATTCTTCCTATAGTAAAAGGAAACGAGCCGCCGCCATGTGCAAAGCATACTTTCAATTTTTTTAAACGCTCAAACACTCCTCCAAAAATCATAGAGCAGATTGCTCTTGAAGTCTCTGCCGGCATACCGACAAGCCATGGCAGCCAGTACTTCGGCATTTCTTTTTTGCCCATCATATCCCATGGGTGAACAAAGATGGCTGCGCCTAACTCTTCTGCTGCCTGAAAAAATTCAAAGAGATTTTCATCATCAAGATTCCACTCCCCCCTGCCTTCGCTTGCTTCTATATGTGAGCCAATCTCTATTCCTGCAAGCCCTAGTTCCTTCATGCATCTTTCCATCTCTTTGATAGCCAGCTTTGGTGATTGCATAGGGACAGTTCCCAATCCAATAAACCTGTCGGGATAATTTTTTACAATTCCCGCTACATGGTCATTAAGATACTTTGAAAGGTCAAGTGTATCATCAGGCTTTGCCCAGTAGCTGAACATCACAGGTACGGTGGAAAGCACCTGCATATTAACTTTATGCGAATCGCATTCGTGAATGCGTGTAACAGGGTCCCAGCAATTACTTTCAATCTCACGGAAAAATTTTCCGTCAATCATCATCTTTGCGCAGCACGGCTTATGATGCTCAAGGTTTACCCAGCCTCCATAGCCGTACTTTTCTTTCAGGTCCGCCCAGTTTTCAGGAAGAATATGAGTGTGAAGATCTATCTTCAGTTTCGAATTATGAGTTCCAAGTTCCAAGTTATTTTTCTTTATTCTTTAAAGTAATTTGTATGCTTCCCATTATTTTCAATAATTCTTCACAGTCAGATAATAAAGAGTCAAACATCTTTTTATCAATAAATCCTGTATCATTTAATAACCGTAACCAGTATCTGGTTTCCTTAGCTTCTTTGTATGAAATGGAGATCTTATGAGTAAAATCTCTTTTTGATTGTGCTCCGGAAGCTTCTTCAACATTTGCACCAATAGAAGTCCCGCATCTTAAAATTTGTTTTGAAAGAGTAGTTTCATGTTTCGTTTCTTTCAAATGTAAATATAGCTTTACTATTCTTATTGCAAATTTGTAAGATTTTTCCTGTATAATGCTTTCTTTCACTTGAAACTCGTAATTTGGAACTTGAAACTATAATTTAGGAGGTGGCTGCATTACGTGTCCGCAATTCTTACAAGTTCTAAGCTCTTCCGATGCATAAAATTCTTCAAGCAACGGCGGAAGCTGTTTTACAATATCATTTAGCGTGAAAAACTTTTCGTACAATTTCTGATGGCAGTTTTCACAGTACCACTGGAAACCGTCAAGCTCGCCTTCATTTCTTTTTCTTTCGATTACTAAGCCGACTGTTCCTGCAGGTCTTCTCGGTGAGTGCGGTACTCTTGAAGGAACATAATATACTTCCCCTTCCTTTATCGGAACAATTTTTTGTACGCCGTCTTCTACTATCCCGACTTCAATATCGCCTTCTACCTGATAAAAAAATTCAGGGCCTTCCTGAAAGTGATAATCTTTTCTTGAGTTCGGTCCGCCGACAACCATTACTATAAAATCGCCGTTGTAGATACATGCATTTCCAACAGGCGGTTTGAATAGATGGCGGTTATCATCAATCCATTTTTGAAAATTAATTGGAGGTATAGACATACTTTATTTCTCCTTTTATTGTCATTCCCGTCCCGCATCAAACGCGGGATAAACTCATCGGGAATTCGGTTTATTTAATTAAATTATTCTGGTTTGTTAAACTTTTCAATGCTCCGGGAATATTAAGTTTTCCCCAGCCCCATGTTGGATTAGGAAGCTTTCCCATTTTATCTTCCTGTATGGCTGTATTTTTTATTATACTTTTTATTTGAGAGTTAGTAAGGGTTTTATCAAACTGCAGCATTAATGCAATCAGTCCCGTGACATGCGGAGCAGCAGAGCTTGTTCCGCTAAAAGTTCTGTATGAGAAATTTTCGCCTGCTGCAAAAGTTGAGTGCCCCGGCGCGCAGATATCGATTCCTAAATCTCCTGTGATTGAAGGTCCTCTTCCGCTGTATGTTGCAATATCACCGACTGCTCTTTCATTCCATGCAAAGTTAACGGCATACGCTCCTACTTTTATTACGCTGTCTGCAGTAGAAGGAAATACAAGTGTTCCTTCAGTTGTAAATTTATGTTTCCAATGTGTTGAGCCGCTCCATGATTGTGAAATATCATTTACACTGCCGCGTATCACAACATTTTTTTTAGGTTCAATGTTTATTGTCCAGTCTCCCTGAACAGTTGCAGAATCCTTTTTATAAAAACCAAGTTTCAACAGCATGTATCCTTTTTCACTTTGGCTATACTCATAGGAGATTCTGTAATCCTGCTTAATAAATCCGCTGCCGCTTGTTTGAATGCTGTACTTATTATCGCCGGGAGCAATGACATCTATGCTCTTAAAATCTCCGGGGTTTCCCTTCCAATGCAATGAAACAAATACTCCGTTATTTTCTTTTCCCTCTGATACTCTCGGAGCTTCTACTGTATAAGAATACTTTCCTCCGGGTTTCAGTGAATCTATAAAAACACATCGCGCCGCCGCCAGGTTTCCTGTAGCTGTAACAACAGGCATCCCCTCTTCACAATATTGTCGTGCCAATATTTCTTCCGGAGTTGTGCCGTCCATCGGCTCCCATGCCCATTCACCATCTTCAAACAAGATTACATTTGCACCTTCCTCTTTAAGAAAATTCATCATAGTTGGAAAATTTTTAACAAACCGGGGAGTATAATCATAACTGTTATTTGCCATTACAATTTCCGCATCCGGTGCAATACCGTGTAGTTTATGCAGCCCCGAAATTCCGCCAAGCAGCATTCCTGTAACAGATGTCCCGTGATTATATTCATCGCCTTCATTCTTTATTAGATCTGTTCCTCTTCTTCTCACCGTACCGTCTTTTTGTCTTACAGCAATAACTTTTGAAGTTTTTAGTCCGATGATTTTTTCACCAATGAGTAATTCCTTTGCTTCAAAATTAGAAGGAATAAAAAACTGTTCTCCGTAAGTTGCATCCGATTCTGAAAATCCTCCTTCTTCACCAAAATCTCTTTTACCGTTTTTATTTTTATCGTTATAAAGAAAATCCATATCGGGATTATAAACTTTTCTGTCTGATATTTTGAACGGTCCGAAAGTTTTATCTGCTATCTCAAGATAATTTAATATTTCATTATCGGATAAAGCACCGTCGTTATTTAAATCAACTCCGTCAGTGCCTGCTGTAAATTTTCCGTCGCCGCTTACATCTATCCAGTTAAACTCACCGCCGTCTGCAAAGAAAAAGAACGGATGAAAAATATCGATGCCGGAATCCAAATCACCTATGATAATTCCTTTTCCGGTTAGAGGATTGCCGTCTTTATCTACAAATTTTTCTTTGATAACAGTTGTAATTTCCTGGGCGTGAACATTAGCGGCAATGGTTAGAAATAGTATAGCAAAAAATATTTTTATAGTTTTCATTTATAAATTAAATTAAGAGTTCATACATACTGAGTATGAGAATTTAATAAACCGGTTTGAAAGAAATTTTGATATTTCGTCAGCCATGTATAATTATTTTAATAAGCAGATTTTCCAGCTCGTGATACTAACACAGATAATTGTCCTGCATGATACATCTGATGCAGCTGCCAGAACTTGGCAATATTTTCTTTTGTTTTAAAAAAATCATTTTCAAAATCCTCTATTTTAGCATGGGGCTGTTTTAATTCTTCATCGGTAAGTTCAGCATAAATTTTTTTATTTTTTTCAACAACTTCCTTCCATTGTTTTCTCAGCAAAGTTGCAGGCGCATAACTTTCTGCAGGCTGTATTTTACTCTTTGCTCCGAATATCTCGTAATATTCAGGAAAAAGTAAATCGCCCTTACCCATGTAAAGAGAAAAATCGTCATCACTTACTATTAGGTGTCCCAGTATCCATATACCGTGATTTTTTCCGGGAGATAATTCCATCTGTAATTCTTCATCGGTAAGCGGGTCTATATTACCGTTAACCCAGTTAACCATCGAATCATATTGAGCGGAAAGATATTTTGAAACAGGATTATCCATTTTAAATTTATTTGTTAAGTCTATTCTTTAGGTACTAACATTCCGAGCTGGCCTGTATGATACATAAGGTGCAGCTGCCAGTGAACAGCAACATCTTCTTTTGTTTTGCAAAAATCATTTTCACCTTTTAGCTGTGCCTGAGCTTCATGAAGTTCTTCATCTCTTAGCTCATCATAAATCTTTTTATTTTTCTTTAACATCTCTTTCCATTTTTCGCGCATCTCGGAAACAGGCGGATAATTTTCAAACGGCAGCGGTTTTGTTTCTTCGGCAAAC
>JBHEKU010000320.1:0-9480 GCA_041859205.1 Ignavibacteria bacterium
ACCAACAACGGCGACAAGAACATAAAACATTGCTAAAAATTTTTAATTCTTAATTCTACATTCTTAATTCATAATTTTTTTCGCCTGCTTCAGGTGGCGCTCCATGTGAGTAACGCTGATATCCATCGAGTCTTTAAGTGTGTAAGTAATTACCGAGCCGGCGGGGGACTGCACGATTGTTTTATTCACATCTGCGCCTGCCTCTTCTATCTGCGAGAAATATTTTAAAAGTATATTTGTGTTGTGAACAAAATCATTTATGATAGTGGGGGGAATATTGCTTTCAGAGGGGCGGAATGACTTGAGCGCCTTTACTTTTTTTGTATCGCTGCGCAGGACTTTAAGAAGGAAGCTTCCTGTTAAATGACTGAGGGGATTTATCTTCTGCCAGAGTGTCATTTGATGCCTGCCCGTTGCAACTTTTTCGTAGATGGGGTAATAAGTTGAGTTGTATATAATGAGATGGTCGAATACCTGTCCGATGCTCCATTTATCGGGAGCGGGTTTTTTGTTTAGCTACGCGGTGGTAAGTGCGCCGAACTCATCGGTGGTTTTTTTGAGTTCGGTTTCAGTGCGTTTGATGAAGGTGTTAATAATGGCTTCGTCGATTGTGCTCATGAGTAGATTTAAGTTAACGGATAACGCTTCAGTATTTGCAACAAAGGGGGGATTAATAAAAATCCGTGAATGAAGATTAAATAACTTCCGGATTTTGGATTTTCAATTTTAAAACCGGGCGGCCTTTAAGGGCATGAATAAATAAAAAAGCTGAGAGGAGAAAATAGAGTATTGAAATGATGATAATGGCAGGCACGCTTTGAATAAATGCTCCCGCTAAAGGAAGAATTTGCAGGGCATGCAGGCCTATAAAGTGAGCGATACGCAAATCGCCGCCCTCTCTGCTCCAGTTAACAAACGGCAGACCTTTGCCTCCGTCCTTTGCGCCGACTGTGTGGGAGTTTCGGCTTGCCATCGCAAAGCCTTCGAAGCTTGCGAGAATAAAAATAAATAATCCTGCGCGAATGCTCCAGAGATATGAAGGTGAAATTTTTAAATCTTCGGTGAAAAATAAAATCAGAATGTAAATGCAGGCGAGGGTATTTATAGTGATGGCGATGCCCATTGCTGTGAAAACTATTCCATTGAAAGCAGAGCTAGCGTTAAAGTGTGAGTTTACTCCGCGTGCTGCCTGCAGGGATATGAAGAAGGTTTCGATATACATTGTAGAAACTATTGTGATGCTTATCCATTGGGGAGCATTTGGAATGTAGAAAAGAATCCAGCAGAGAGTGAAAAGATAGATTGAAATGGATGAAAAAAATTTCATCGGCTTGATCCAGGTGTTGTTACCGGAGACTTTGCGTTTATCTATGAGAGAAAGTATGAATGTGAGTATAAATCCTGAAAGATGGATAATGGTGCCCCAGGCCAGAAGCGGGCTGCGATGCAGGAGTTCAGGAAAAAGTGCTGTGATATTCATATTCTCTTTTGATTGAGAGAAAATTAAGTGAAGAAATCCATTGAAAAAATGCCATAAAATTTGTAATTTATTGCTTATTCATTTTTGGGCGATTAGCTCAGCTGGTTAGAGCACTTCGCTTACACCGAAGGGGTCTGAGGTTCGAATCCTTAATCGCCCACCAACCTTGTGTAAAAACAATACATACAGTTTTACGAGTAACATTAGGGTAACATTAAGTTACCCTTTCTTCGTTTTATACCCTTCATTTCTCCTTTGATTCAATCTCATTCAGTATTTATTTTCAATTTAAAATTTAATCAGTAAAGAAAATTCTTAAATAAATTTTAGTAAATGAAATCATTTAATGAAATGTTGTTGAAACATTTATCACAAGAAGAATTTGAAGAAATAGATGAACCTAAAATCAGTAATTACTTTTATCAGGAAACAAATAGTTGGTTTAGTTATCGGGTTTCTTCAGAAAGAAAAAATGAAATTTTGGAATACTTATTTTTTTTAGAATACGAATTGTTATTAAATAAAGAATGTAAGATAGAATTTCTAAACATACTAAAAAATAACTATAAGAATTATCTTACAGATGTAACTATTGACAGGCAAACCGATAAGAAAAATTGGAAAGGAGCATATCGTAGGAAACAAGATTATGAAATTCAAAAATCGGCAGGTTATGATGTAGGTAGTAGCATATTTAATTCTGCATACGATGATGCAAGGTATCATTCTGCGAAAATATTTAAAGGAAATAAATATTTTAGTAAAGAAATGTTAGAATATGAAGAGAAATATTACAATGAATATTTAGATAAAATAAAAATCGGTCTTGAAAACATAATAGTTTTTATAGATAATGAGATTGATAAAATTAACAACAAGGAATTATTTACACCTATTACTTGTAAATTTGAATCAAATCAAGCAATACAATTTCCATCTAAATTTATAAAAAATTCTCCCTTTGCTAATAAGTTAATTTGGAAAGGTAATCAGATTGATTTAATTTTTTTAATTGAGGAACTTGTGAGATTAGGTTTTATCTCTTCCAACAAAAATATTGACAACCTCATTTCTCGTTATTTTGTCTGGAAAGATGCAGAAATCGTACCGGATGAAATTTCAGATTTAAAATCTAAACTCCATAATAATTCCGCCTCATTTATTCCTTCTTTGGAAATCAAGAAAAGTAAGTTATGAAGAAAATCAATTTAGCTGATTACATTATAGAGGATAATAAATTTGATATATTAATTAAAGAATATCGTAATATTGCGGATTCTTTAGAAAATGATTTTGAAAAGATAAAATTTTATGAGGAGCAATCAAAAGATGTAAAATTTATACAACGAAAATTTTATGAATTTTTTGATTACCTTAAAGAGTATGAAGGCTATTGCGATAATCTAAAAATATTTCTTGATTCAATGGTAGTAGAATCAAAAGAATTTTGTTGTCTTGAATTAACTAATTACATTTCAGTTCATTCTTATAATTGGTTAAAAAGATTAAAAGGAAAACCATTCGCAGACAAAGAAGTTGAAACCAATAGTCCAACAGTAGAATTTTATTCGCTTAGGTTTGAAAGAAACGCTAAGTTACTTGATAAAGTAATTGAGTTTGTTGAAAATGAACTAATCTATTTAAAAAAACTATTTTCTATGTCTAATAAAGGTGTGCAAACTAACTTTGATTCCATTGGTGTTCAATGGAGAGGAAACGATACTGAGTTATATTGCTTTGTAAATGAATTAACTAAAAAAGGATTTTTGACTGATATTGATAAAGAAAATTTCTTAAAATTAATTAAAAAACATTTCATAGATAAAAAAGGAAAACCTTTTTCTGAAAAAGTGATTTCACAAGGGGTGAATAATCTTCTGATAAATAAAGATAAAAAGTCAAGAAACTCTTTTAAGATAGATGAAATAATATCTTCTAAGAAGCATAAGCAGGAATGAAAAAACTAAAAAAGAAATCAAATATAGATTTAGATTTTCAAATGATTTATAATACTTGTAATAGTATTATAGGAATTGATAATCAGATTAATTATTTAGAAAATACTAATACAGATTTAATAGAAAAGGTAAATAATAAATTAGCTGAAAAATATTTAGAGTTTGATGATATTTTGCAAAGTGTTATTGCTAATAGATTCAAAGATGACAATTTCTATATAACTATGCATTGTAAAAATTATATTATTTTGAACACTTTTTGTTTTCTTAAAGACGTTAAAGAACTTCCTTTAGAAATGCCTTTTAATAAGATAAACGATAAAGATTATTTTAATACTGAATTTCAATCAAGATTAGAAGTTAAGTTAGGAACACGAATAAATTTTGATGTTAGTAAAAAACTATCCACTTTTTTCTCTGAAGCAAATGAGCGATTTAATATTTCATCCAAAACAGATGATTTATTAAAAGTAAAAGAAGCTGTGAAATTGTATACTGAAAGAAATGATGAATATAACTTTGATAATTGCACTATTTTTAATGGTGAACCAGAAACAAATGGTAGAATGTTAGTAGAGTTTTCAAAACATATTGGTAATTATTCCACTAAACTTATTTATTTGAAATATGCTCAAGCAAAATACATTTTAGGATATGAAGCTGTAAGTTTTGAAATTCCAAAATTAGAAAATATTATTAAGTATGCAAAACCGGATGATAATAAACTGAATGAAACGAAAATTGTTTTAAACCCTAAAGTAATTGGTAGAGAAGAAAATAAATTGAAAATTCAATGGAAAGGTAACGATTCAGATTTATATTATTTGTTGAATGAATTAGAAGGAAATGGTTTTATAACGGATATTGATAAAAAAAACTTTGTAAAATTAATTGAGAATAATTTTGTTGATAAACAAGGAAAGGTATTTAAGAATAAAAAAACTACACAAGGGATAAATAATCTATTAGATAATAATGAAAATAAAACCCGCCAATCTTTTAAATTCGATAAAATTCTTAATGAAATAAAATCAAATAAAAAATAACTCAATCCTTGATATTCCTTGATTTCAAGGAACTACAATTCTTTATTTAACCTTTCTTTAATATTTTTGTTCTTAGGTAGTCGATTATTGACTATTATAATTTAAGAATAAAAATGAACACTCAAAACATTTCTTCACAACTACAAGAATTAAAAACCCTTTTAACTCAGCAGAGCGAAACTCCTATGTGCTTAGATGATGCTGTAAAGTATCTGAATATCAGCAAATCCTATCTATACAAACTGACCTGTAAAAACTCTATTCCTTTCTATAAGCCAAATGGAAAAAAAATCTATTTCTCAAAATCTGAGCTTGATAAATGGATAATGAGAAATCCGGTGAAGTCTGTGGAGCAGATAGAAGAAGAAGCTCAGAAATTTGTTTCAAGAATATCTTAGATTCCTTTTAATAATAGTGTGATTGTTATCAATTATTGATAATGGAATGTATGACCTTATAACCATATATAAACAAACGAAAGAAACCATCAAATATGAAAATTTGATAAAGGTTTCTCCTATTATAAAAACGGATACTAAAGAGATTGTAACCTATGCTCAATTACAAAATATGAGAATAGTTGAAAGATTGGGAAGTGTTTCAATTAAGGGAAGTTTGGCAAAGTATTTCTTGGGTAATAATATAAATACACTAACAAGATTAGAAACAAAATGGGCAATAGAGCAAATGCAGGATGATTTAAGTATCAATTTACAGAATTCTAATGTTTACCGGATAGATATAGCAAGTAATTTCATAATGAAACATCCTTATAAAAATTATTTTGATTTTTTAATTGATGCTCCATACACTAAAAAAGGTTATATAAGCGATTCAGTTTATTTCAGTAATAAGCAAAGACAACTTATTTTTTATGGTAAGATTCAAGAAATGAAGGATAAAGGAAACCCTATACCAAAGGAGTTTATTCAGTATAAAGATAATATGCTCCGGTATGAAATAAGGATGAAGAAAAGATTAAAAGAACAAATAGGAAATGAAGTTAAATTAAATGATTTATATGAACCAAATTTTTTCAATTATATGGTAACAAAATGGATGGAAGATTATTTTTCAGTAAATAAAATGCAAAGAATAATGTTAGATAGAAAAGCTTATTCATCTTCTAAAGATTACAAAAATTATCTGCTATTAAAGTTTATCAATGAAAGAGGAATTGATAATATACTTAATGATATTGATGCGAATAGAGGAGAGTTTACCAACTCAGTAGGAGCTACACGATGTAAGACTATGATTAAAAAATTAGCTCAGTTAAAAGATTATTCAGAACCAAATGAACTGATTGAGGAGTTAAATGAAAAGGTAAAAGTAAATGCGGATTACTTTCTATCTATGAATTAACAATTGATAAGCAATTGATTAACAGTTGAAAAACAGTTGAAACTGTAAAATAACTGCGAAGGAACTGTGAAGAAAGTAGAATAGAAATAGAATGAAAGTAGTATGAAAATAGTATATGCTCCTGTATTTTACAGGTAATTACAGAGAGAAAATTCATTGTATTTAATAATGATTTAAAATGACATTCCTTAGAGATTTAGGTTTCAGAATTTTGAAATAGTGGAAAAATAGAGGGGGAATTTAGCAGTAGTATAGCAGAAAAAAGCACAGAGTATAAAATAAATAATCAAGTTTTAATCAAACTATTTATTGATAAATTAGAGTTTAGCAGTTTCTAATCAAACGAATTATGATACACTATAAAAAGAGATACTGCTGAGTTTTTACAGTCCATAAAGCAGAATATTTCGACACGTAGGCAAGTAATTATCTTACACTATAAAAAAGGATGTAATAGATGTTTTCGCTCCGGTGCTGAATCATTTCAATCCTTTATTTAAACCTATCTGTAAAGCTCATATATCGTTTCTAAGGGCATTTACTTTGTTAATTGACTGTAACTAAGTTTCCAAGTTTCAATTTTTCCTAAACTTATCTTTTTTAGTTACTTACAAAAAAATGTTTGGAAGTTTTATGGAGAAAATTTAAAGGTTTTATACAGGTTTTTACAGTTTTTAATCTCTTAATATGTAATGGATTTATAATTTAATACTTGTTAAATTCTGCCATACCTAAAAATTCCATTAATGGCTAAAAAAGTAACCAAGATTCCTAAGAAGGTAAATGCTCCTTCCTCAAGAACTACTACCAAAAAACCTATTGAGCAATATTCCCACAAAGATAAGGAAAGAGTTTATATTCCTCCTGTAGGGCTTGTTCATCCTGATAATGATAAACCCACCGGAAAGAAAACTTATAAATATGACCCACACATTGACCCTGCATTACAATTTGATATTAAGAGAAAACATATAGAAGATATTATTGATAATGCTCTTGGAAGTGATGACCTGGAAATTGTAAAAGAAGCTCTTGGAAAATTAAAAGAAATGCAAGAGCCATATTTGAATTGGTCAGGTAAAGCGGAAAGAACAAGTTTTGATATACCTACAGTATCATTGCACGTTCACGAAAGGATAGACCCAAGAAAAATAATTGAAACTGTAAAAAAGAAAAACGGAAATAATTCTCAGCCAAGTTTATTTGATGAAGATAAAAAAACATTTAAGGAGAGCTTGGAGTTTTATCAACATAAGGACAATTGGAGCAATAGATTAATCTGCGGAGATTCGCTCCAGGTGATGAATTCATTGATTGAAAAAGAAGGAATGGCAGGTTCAGTTCAGATGGTTTATTTTGACCCTCCTTATGGTATTAAATACGGAAGTAATTTTCAGCCGTTTGTAAATAAGAGAGAAGTCAAGGATGGTAAGGATGAAGATTTGACTTCTGAGCCGGAAATGATAAAAGCATTCAGAGACACTTGGGAGTTAGGAATTCATTCTTACTTAGCATTTATTAGAGATAGAATGTTTATTGCTCATAACTTACTCAATAATTCAGGGAGTGTTTTTGTTCAAATTTCTGACCAAAATATGCATTATGTTAGAAATATATTAGATGAAATATTTCATCCTCAGAATTTTGTTGTTGATATTATTTTCACAAAAACGGGAAGTAAAGAAAGTGGAACAGTTGACCCTATTAATGACCATTTAATTTGGTACGCAAAAGATAAATCAAAAATTAAATATCATAGGTTATTTCAAGAAAGAATTTATGAAGATTTGGCAAATGATGGTTTTAAATTCAAAGATAAGGATGGAAAAATTGTTTCAGAAATACCTGTTGAATATGACATCGATTCTGTAATTAGATTTGACCCAATAACATCTGATGGGTTTAGAGATTCAACAACCATTGAAGTTGAATTTGATGGAAAGAAATATTTTCCAGGTCAAAAAAATCATTGGAAAGTTTCACAAAATGGACTGATTCAATTGGATAAAATTGGTCGTTTGGTTAAAAAAGAAAAGTCACTTCAATATTTAAGAAAACTAAGTGATTTTCCGGTTAAATCATTTACAAACATTTGGGATGATTTAGGTGGAGCTTCTAATATGGTATATGTTGTTCAAACAAATCCGAAAGTATTAGAAAGATGTATTTTAATGACAAGTGACCCCGGTGATATAATTCTTGATATAACTTGTGGAAGTGGTACAACATCTTTTGTTGCTGAACAATTTGGAAGAAGATGGATTACTTGCGATACTTCAAGAGTAGCAATTACACTTGCAAAGCATAGATTAATGACTGCTTTTTATGATTATTATATTCTTTCAAAACCCAATGAAGGTGTTGGAAGCGGATTCAGATATAAAACTGTTCCACATATCACTTTAAAATCTCTTGCAAACGATTTATCTCCTGACCAAGAAACATTATATGATAAACCTTTAATTGATACAAGCAAAGTTAGAGTTAGCGGAGCTTTTACAGTAGAAGCAATTCCTTCATTAGAAGTAAAGAGCCTGGATGAAATTGAAAAAGAAATGGAAAATAACGGCTCCGATTTTTCTATTTCAAGAGATGGAGAAACGTTAAGGCAGGAAGAACTTAGAAGTGAACTGCTTAACTCAGGTATAAGAGGAAAAGCAAAACAAAAGATTGAATTTTCAAGAGTAGAAGTAATGAAGGGAACAAAGTATATACACGCAGAAGCGGAAACAAAAGAAGATAAACCTAAAAAAGTATTGATATGTTTTGGTCAGGAATTTGCATCACTTGAACAAACTCAGGTGGTGAGAGCTTGGCAGGAAGCAAAGTTATTTAAACCGGATATATTGCTTTTCGGATATAATGAAATTGATTCAGAAGCATCTAAAGATATTGATGAACTTACACCTGAATTAACAGGAATGCAAACATTGAGATTTAAAATGAATGATGATTTGATGAATAAAGACTTAAAGAAAAAAAGCAGGGGAGATTTATTTTGGTTAGTCGGTCAGCCGGATGTAAGATTAGAAGCAATAAAAGAAGGTGATGAAAAAGGAATGTATAAAGTAACTGTAAATGGTTTTGATTATTACAATACTAAGGAAGGAAAGATAGAATCAGGAGGAACAGATAAAATAGCAATGTGGTTATTAGATACCAATTATGATGGAAGAAGTTTAATTCCTTCTCAGGTATTTTTCCCGATGGCAGGAGCAAATGAGGGATGGTCAAGACTTGCTAAGAATTTGAAAGCGGAAATTGATGAAGAAAAAATTGAAGCATACAGAGGAACAGTCTCATTACCTTTTGAACCAGGTAAAGAAAAAAGAGTAGCAGTAAAAATAATTGATGATAGAGGAATTGAAAGTTTAAGGGTATTGGAAGTAAAAAAATAAGGGAACACAGGTAATAAAAGTGACCGAAGTCATCGATTATTACTTGTTCCCTTCTTATAGTATCTAAGAAACTCTAAAATTTTATACTATGGAAAATATAAAAAGTTTCGTTTTTACGAACAATGGAATAAATGATGACTACGAGAAGTTTTTTATTTCTTGTTGGTCTGAGTTGTTTTATAATAAGACTATAGATTCTTTTAGAGTTAGATTAATGAATTTAGCATTAATTA
>JBHEKU010000127.1:0-20921 GCA_041859205.1 Ignavibacteria bacterium
TTCTTCACCTTTTTTAAACAATTCTTTTGTTCTGGTTACAAGCTCTTTTATTATGGTAATATACTTTTCGTTCTCTACTTTATTATTAAGCAGCTCATAACTATAATTATATTTTAGTAAAATTTCTTTTGGAATATACTCACGATCGATTTCGAGATCTCTTGCTACATCCTGCCAGAAATTTATAAGTTGAAGTCCTGTGCAGATGTAGTCTGATAGCTCAAACAATTTTTTATCCCTCATTCCATTATAACCGAAGATATAAAGTACTAAATGCCCTACCGGATTTGCAGAATACTTTGAATACTCAAGCAGCTCTTCGAATGTATCGTATTTATCTTTGACAGAATCCTGTTTAAAAGCTATTAACAGACTTTTAAATTCAACTGAAGGAATATTTAAGTCCTGCAAAGTTTTATAAAGAGCAATAAAAATATATTTTGTCTCTTCGTGTAAATTTTCAAGCTGATTGTTTAAAACTTTCTCAAGTTCATCTTCCAAAAGATTTAGCCTTGCAAGTTTTTCCCCGGAACTTAAAATAGCCGAGTCAGCTATATCATCTGCATATCTTGCAAATGAATAAACTGCATAAACATATTTTCTTTTTCCTGCGGGGATTAAAAACGATGCTACAGGAAAGTTTTCATAATGATTTTTTGTAATCTTTTCGCAGTGTATAAATGCCTCATCAAAATTGATGTTATCAATTGCTTTTTGCATCAATAAATTTAACCTGAAATCAATTTGAATTTCACTCTAAAATTACTGCCTTCACCGTATGTGCTTTCGCACCAGACTTCGCCGTCCATTGATTCAATTAATTTTTTTACTATTGATAAACCTAATCCGGTGGAATTTTCACCTGCAGTCGGCTTAGTGCTTAGCTTTGAGAATTTTTTAAACAGCTTAGACATCTCTTCCTGTTTTATTCCCATACCTTCATCTATGAATGAAACTATTACATGCTGCTTTAATAAATCTTTTTCAATTTTTACTGTTACTTCTGATTTCAATGGAGAATACTTTATAGAATTGGAAAAAAGATTTTCAAATACTTCATTCAGTCCCATGTAATCGGCAAGAATAACAAGCTTATCAAATTCACATATCGTGTTTATTTTTATTCCTTTTCTTTCGGTTAAGACTGTATTATCTGAGATAACTTTTTCAAGAACCTCTAATATGTTAATTTCTTTTTTAGCTAAGTTGATTCTGCCGCTTTCGATAGCATTAATATCCAGAAAGTTTTTAATAATATCCTGCATACGCGTAGAAGTAAGCTCAATCTGCTCAAGCTTTCTATCTATCTGTTCAGGTGAATATTTGTCCTTTAATTTTCTCAGAGCAGAAACTGATAATGAAATAGCGCTAAGAGGATTTTTCAAGTCATGCGCAGCCATTCCAAGGAATTCATTTTTTTCATTGTTAAGGTCAACTAGTTTTTCATTAACGGTTTTCAGTTCTTCATTTACTGACCTGTGAAACTCAGCCTCCTGCTGAACCAATTCTACTTTGTGTAAAACATTGAGATATTCAATTTTAGAGTTGGACGATTCTTTAAACGTCTCTGAGACCAATGTATAACTTTTTCTGTAGTACTCACATGCTTTTTGATAATCTTCTATTTTATAATAAACCATACCGTACATATCCGTCATGTTAGGAATAATGTGAGTGTAATTATTTTTTAAGGAAATCTCTGAGCATTTATCAAGATTTTCAATAGCTTCGTGATACATTTCAAAAGTATAATTCAAAGATGCTTTCAGATAATACAGTTCAGCAGTATAATAATCAAAGCCATGCTTGATACTAAGCGCATGAGATTTATTGTAATATTCCATTGCTTTGTTCAGGTCTTTATAATAATCGGCTGCAACATTGCCAAGATTGTTATAACAAATTAAAATCCCCTGATAGTCTTCTGTCTTCTTCTTTATTTCAAGACCTTCATTATAATATTTTTCACAATGTTCGTATTCACCCTTTTCAAAATATACGTTGCCAAGGTTTATCAATATCATCCCCCTTCCTTTTTCATCGAAGAGTTCATCCTTAATCTTTAAAGCAAGGTTAAGATAATCAAGAGCATTATCAAATTCTTTCAGATGAAGATAACAATTCCCTATTGTGTTACAGCATGTCGATTCTAATACGCGGTTTTTTGTCTTTCTCGTTATCTTTAATGATTCAAAAGCATTCTTCAGACTTTCAGCATAATCACCATATTTGTACTGACAAATTGCTATGAGATTTCTGCAGTCAGCCTCTTCATTTATAAGTCCCAATGAACTGCAGATCGGCAGAGCCTCAAGAGTTTTCTCCAGTGACTTATCATACATTGTATTGCGGTAATGGATACGACCGGAAAGCAAAAGGCTTTTAGCTAAAAGAGGTTCATTTCTTTTTTCGCGGGCTATAGATTCTATTTTAATAGCTTCCTCAAGGGCTTTTTCCCTGTCGGAATCTATCTTTTTCTGATATTCGTCAAGTATAGTATTTAAAACCTTTTCGTCCATTAAAATGGCTAAGATTTGCTGCTTTCAAATATTATGGATGGGATATTGGATTTCTAATATAGCAAACTAATTAAGATAAAAAAACTGAAAATAGTCTAATGACAGGAAAGTAAGTTAAGGTCGATTTAAAATTTTAAAATTCAGGTGCTTCGATGGGTCATTTTTACTTATCAACATACAGGGAAATAAAATATATAGCAGGATAAAAAATAAAAATATATATTACAGGCAGCCCGGGCTAGGGGAGGTTATACTTAAATTCATAAAGTAAAATTATGGAAGAAAAAAAATCCGCTGCCGGCAGCGTTATGGTAAAGGGAATAATATGGTTTGTTATTCTCTCAACAATTTTTATTATCTACCTTTCAATAAAGCTCTTCTATGTTGGGAATACTTTCCGATGAATAATTAATGTGACTCATCCCGGTTAATTTCAAATTCTCGGTTTACTTTGAAAGAAGTTTTATTTTTTCAAGTGTTGTTGCCTGCTCATAATTTACAATATCTATAGAAGAAATTTTTCCGGTAATTTCGAAATCTTGTGAATTCCAATCATTAACCATTTTTTTACAAGCTAAAATATTTATTGAATTACCTATGGTAATATGGGGAATGAAATCAATATCTAACCGGAGATAAGATGATAACCTGCCACTATAAAGCTTATCGTGCAGCTTGATTATATTACTATGCCCTTCATCAGGAACAAGAAACGCGTAATAATTTTCTGTGAACGCATCTTTATTTATAGTAGCACTGCGAAGTGTAAATGTGAAAGGTTGGATTCCCTGAAGTTGTTTTTTTATTTCTTCAGTAAAAATTTTTTCTGAAAAATCTCTCACAGGAAACACCAGAGTAAAATGTGTCCTGATTATATCATATAGAGAATCATGTTCTCTCCTGTAATTTTCAATGAGATTATAATCTTTTTCCGAAAGTTCAGGATATGCTACTGCTAAGAGTTTCATTCAGCAATGATAACTCTTTTACGAAAAAATTATCATCTAAAAATTTCGGACTTTGAAGTATTACCTCCAAAGCCCGTATTACTTAGAAAAAACTATCCTCTCGGAGCATCATAACTAATCATCCATGAGATTCCGAATTTATCAACACACATACCGAAATATGAACCCCAGAATGCATCTGCCATGGGCATGATTGTATTCCCGCCGGCTGAAAGCCCGTTGAAGAATTTATCTGCATCTTCTTTGCTATCTGTACTTACAGAAATATTATATCCGCCGCTACCGTAAGTCACACTCATTGAAGGAGGGCAATCGCTTGCCATAAGAACACTCTTTCCTATTGGGAAAGATACATGCATAATTTTGTTTCCATCCGGTGTTCCATGATCCATAGGTACATCACTTGGAACATCTTTGTATCTCATTATCATTGCAAACTCACCGCCGAATACCGATTTATAATAATTCATTGCTTCTTCGCAATTACCGTTAAAGTTAAGATAGGGATTTAGTGTTGACATTTTTTCAATTTTAAATTTTAAAATATTTTTAATTATTAATTGAGAGAATTTTTATTCTTTTTAAAAAATATATAATCCAGACTGTACTTTCCGGCTCCGAAGAATAACAGGCAAATAAGAACTGCAAGCATATTGAGCGGGTTCATTACATTATACCACTGATCCTGCATAGAGAAGTGTGTTAATGCTGCCATTATCATCGTGAAGCCCATGAATAAAGTTACAGGCCGGATAAATAAACCGAGTATCAACAAAATTCCGCCGCCAAACTCGCTAAGTGATGCCATAAATCCCCAGAAGGTATGACCGAATGAGATTCCCACATTACCCATTGCGCCTCCAACCATAGCCCAGAACTCGGGACCGCCTTGAATTTTAGGCAAACCGTAGATAAAGGCAAATGCTATTCCTATGGCAACTCTTAACACAAATATTCCTATATCCTTATTGTTTTCCAGAAAGTTTTTCATGAATATTTATTTAAATTTATCAGATTATTTTTTTTCGTAGTGATTTACAATTACTCCCGATGGAGAAGCTTTTGACTTCACAAGCTTAAGCACTTTCATATCAATTCCTTCGAACAAATGCAAACCTTTACCCAATATTACCGGTACTGTCATAAGATAATACTCATCTATCAATCCAAGCTTTGCAAACGAAGTTACAAGTCCGCAGCCGCCGTACAAAATTAAATTTTTTCCGGGCTTACCCTTTTCCTCCTGAATTTTTTCTTCAATGTTACTTGCAACTGTAACATTCGGGTATTCCATTGAAGTAAGGGTTTTTGAAAAAACAATTTTGGGCAATGTGTTAATCTTTTCACCAAATTCTGTTTTATCGTTCGGCCAGTAATCTAAAAATCCTTTCGCCATTCCTCTTCCAAGTAGAATTAAATCGGATGAGTAAAGAAGTTCATCAGCAGGACTTTCTGACTCGGTGCCAACATTAGCAAACATCCAATCTAGCTCGCCGTTTGGTCCTGCTACGAAACCGTCAATGGAAGTATACATTTGCAAAATTACTTTTCTCATTTTTTAAATTTTAATTTAAAACTTTCTCAGGTTCGTAATATAGAATCATCACACCTGATTTTAATTTTTTTGATTTTAGAAGATTCAGTTTTATCTTCTCATTAATGCTCTTAAACATCGGATTACCTTTACCCAAAATAACGGGGTTTAAAATTATTCTGTATTCATCAACCAATCCCTGATTTGTTAAGAAGGATACAATCTCACCGCTTCCGAATATTACCATGTTTTTTCCCGGAAGTTTTTTCATTTCGTGAATTTCTTCGGCGATGTTATCTCTTATTATTTTAGAATTATTCCATTCCGCGTTTGCTAAAGTTTTTGAAAACACTATTTTCGGAAGCTTGTTCATCTGGTGCGTTATAGTCGGATCATTATCGTCAGCTGTTGGCCAGTATTTTTCCATCATCTGATATGTTTTGCGGCCGAACAAAATAGTATCAACTGTTTTAAACAATTCTTTTACATAATCAAAAAATTCTTCTTCTACAATAAACCAATCCAGTTCTCCTTTTGGTCCTTCAAAGAATCCGTCCAGTGTCACAAGATTTGAGACAATTACTTTTCTCATCAAAATAAAATTTTATAGTTTGCTCTGATTAATCTAATACCTCACAAATAAAACCTTTACAGGTTAAAACTTCTGATATTTTCTCCGGTATTACCTCATCGCTTTCAACACGGAGTATCTTATCGCAGTCATCAAGATCGAAGTTTATATTACCGCCGAAGAGCGAATGCAATTCGACGGTAATTTTATCTGCGATAATTTTATCTTCAACATTTGTTTTAAAAACCTCAACCATTATTTCGATTGTTTACTTTCCTTCAGCTGCTTCTTCAATTTTTTGAATGTCAATCTTCTTCATTTGAAGCATCGCAGCCATTGCTCTTCTTCCTACATCACCGCCTTTTGACACAAGCTCTATTAAACGTGTAGGAGTAATCTGCCACGAAAGACCGAATTTATCTTTCAGCCATCCGCACTGGGATTCCTGTCCTCCGTCGGCTGTAAGCGCATTCCAGTATTTATCAACCTCTTCCTGTGATGAGCAATTCACAACAAATGAAACTGATTCATTAAATTTAAAAACGGGTCCGGCATTCATTGCTGTGAACTTTAGGCCGTCAAGCTCAAATGAAACTGTCATTACTGAACCTTCCGGCATGCCTGCTGCTTTTGCTCCTTCAGCCGGGTAGTGTGTTGTGGATGTGATTTTTGAATTAGGAAACAGTGAAGTGTAAAGCTTTGCTGCTTCTTCTGCCTGAGTATCGTACCATAGGAATGGAGTTATTTTACTCATAATGATTATGTAATAATTTTTGAAATATTTTTTAAGATCACGTTTAAATTCATATTACTAATTACAAATTATTAATTATTAATTGGAAGATGGCATTGCACTCATATCAATGTAACTATATTCCCAGCAGTGACCGTCAAGATCTGTAAATCCGTGATTATACATCCAGCCATAATCTTGTATTTCACCGGGAGCAGTTCCGCCTGCTTCGAGAGCTTTCTTTACCATATCATCCACTTCTTCTCTGTTATCAGCAGAGAGGCAAATAATGGCTTCATTGGATTTAGACGTGTCAGCTATTTCTCTTTTTGTGAAGCTCTTAAAGAAAGGCTCAACTAAAAGCATTACAAAAATATTATCGCCGACTATCATGCACGTTGCATTTTCATCAGTGAATTGAGGATTAAAAGTGTAACTGAGCTTGGTAAAAAACTCAATTGATTTTTTCAGGTCTTTTACCGGTAAGTTAACAAAAATTTGTTTAGCCATTATTTTATGTTTTAAATCTTTTTTATAATAATTTTAATTTTGTTCTGCGAGTTCTTTAAGCTTTGAAAATGCTTTTTCCCATAAGCCTGACATCATTTCGTACATTTCATCATTCATATCGCCTTCTACATCAAGAGTGGTTACACCTTCTTTCTCAGACACTATATATGTTTCTCTACCGCCTGCTACGCCGCAAGCCATATCGCTATCGTAATCTTCGACACCGTTTACGAGCATTCCTGTATACTCCATAGAGAGAATTTCAGTAGGATCATTTTTTATAATTTTAGCAATTAGTCCATTATCATCATTACCTTTAAAAATTGCCTTACTGCCTACTTTCCAGTCAGTAACAGCATGTGAGCCTTCGTGAAACTCAGCATACCAGATTCTGGTATATTTATCTTCTGTTAATACTTCCCAGACTTTTTCTTTTGAAGCTTTTATTTCGATGGATTTTTTTATTGTTTTCATTTCTAATATTTTAATTTTTTAAAATAATTTTTAATTTAAGTTTCTCTTCCGAAGTAAACATCTACAGATTTAATTTTTCCGTTTTCTGCAGTAAAAAATTCAGTATTGCGGAACGACTTACCGTCATTCATAATACATTCATATCTAACAAATGCTTCATTTTCTTCAACAAATATTTTTTCCAATGTAATAGTTTTCACTAATTCAGCGAAAGGCCAGCATCTTTCAAAATAAGTTTCTTTATTAATTCTGTCATCCTCAGGACTTGAAAAAGTAAATTCATCACTTAGTAATCTCTCTAAGATACTTCTGTCTTTTATTTCATAGGCATGAAAACATTGACGAATTACTTCTGATATATTATTTCGGTTAGACATATTCTTGATTTGAATTTTGAAACGCTTTCTAAAATTCTTATTCCGGTTTAAGGTCTGTTGCCGCTTTATTGCTGCCGTCCATGTAGAAAGGAACAGACTCATGCTGATGCGCTATTTTCCACTCCCCGTTTATTTTCATAAGCCCCGCAGTAAACCTGAACCACAAATCTGTTTTTTGGGGTTTCTGAACTCCACTTAAATGAATAAGAGAGTAATACCACGCAATGCTTTCTGAAGCTGCTATTTTCAAATCATGAACATCATACCCTATATTACCTTCAAACGAATTGAACCAATCTTCTGTCCCCTTTTTATCCATCTTATTTTTTCCACCATATATTAAAGGAGGCGCCAATAGAAATTCAACTAAATCAGAAGTAAAGTGAGACATTGCTCTATCTGCGTCTTTTGTACGAATACCTTCCCAATAGTCTTCCAAAACTTCACGAATTTTTATTTCTTCGATTGAATTATTTTTTACTATTTCCATTTTCTTTAGTTTTAAATTAATCGTATTTAATACCTTCATATCCTAAAAGTCTGCGCCATAAAATAATCTGCCCGATAAGATTCGCTTCTCTGTATGTCATAAAAGCAATCAAATCAAAATAAGGCATTTTCATTTCAGGCATGTCCGGCATTTCAAAAATGCTGTCAAGCTTTTCATCGGTGATACTCATCAGAACTTCTCTTAATGCGGGAGCAGCTTTATCTGCATCTTTTTTAAAACCAGCCATTGATGGATATTGAACTTCATCCTTAATTCCCTGATGATTTTTGAAAAGATCATCTGCAGATTGTTTCAAATCACTGCCGCTTAATAAATTAGCAAGGTCCATTCTTTCCTGTATAAAACTACCGGCAAGCCATGCAGCGTGATTTGCTTTAGTGTTAAGACGATTATGCGCATCTTTATCCGAAATACCGTCAATTGCTTTTCCGAAAAAATCTGTATGCATATCGAACAGAACGACTAAAGAGTACATCCTATCACTTACAGGTTTTGTTTTCATTTTAAAATTATTTTATATTTATAAAAATTAATTTACCGTTTGTGGTCTTTCCATTTTTTTCCATAGAAAATATGATGCGAACATGTATGAACAGACCAAACAGAGATGTTACTATCCAGTATATTACTTTTATCTTTTTCATTTTAACTTCTATTTATCTGATACATTAGTTTTGTAACTCCGGATTGATAAGCAAAAGAATCTTTGAGAATGAGTTTAGTTGTATCCACATCTTTGAACATTGGTATCCCTTTACCGATAATTATAGGATTTAAATAAATTCTGAACTCATCCAATAAATCCAGCCTCATAAATTCCTGCACTATGCTCGGGCTTCCGAATATCATCATATCTTTTCCCTCTTCATTTTTCATCTTAGTTATTTCTTCTTTGATATTATCTTTTATCTGAATAGTGTTATTCCACAACTCTTCTTTATTTGAATCAATTGTCTTTGAGAAAACAACTTTGCGTACATCCTGAACCCATTTTGCATGGTTGAGTGATAACTCATCAGGATTTTCTGCCGTCAGTAAAGTCGGCCAGTAGTTCTTCATCATGTAATAAACTACTCTTCCGTAAATTGCAGTATCAACATTCTTCATGTGATCCATTACTTCTTTATACATTTCCGGGTCCAGATTAAAAATATTCATTTCTCCATTCGGTCCGGCAACGAAGCCGTCCAGCGTCATATGCATTAATGAAACTACTTTTCTCATTTTTGTTTTTTTTTATTATTACAATTCGACAAATGTTTTAAATCCACCGTACATCATTTTTTTCATATCGAAAAGCGGCATCATGTTCATCATCTTTTTCATTCTTTCATCAGCCATAACTTTTTTATTAACTTTATTCCTGTGTGCTTTTGAAAGGTAGCCTACAACAGAAGTAATAATAACTTCGTTTTTCGTTAACTTCAGCAATGCGGGATACTTATCCGCCGGAAGGTCATCTCCCATAAATTCGCGGCATTCAAGTGCTCCGTACTCGACCACTATTTTTGCATATTTAGCTGCAAGCTTTTTATAAGCCGGAACATTCTTTTTTGCAATTACCATAAGGTACATATCAACGTAACCTTTGACTCTTTTACTTTCCTTTGCTTTCATTTTCGTATGGGTAGTTATAAAAGTTGTACAAATATACAGGCATTGATTTAATTCTCATAGAGGTAAATACGGCAATCTAAGGGGTTGAATACGACAACCAGTTTTTTTATTTTATCGATACAAAATATTATGAAAAAGCATATTTCTATTCTCATCCCCCACGGTCATACCAGTCTTGCTAATATTGAAGGCACACATCATATATTTAATGAAGTTAACTCTTTTCTTTCGGCAACAGGAAGAAAACCGATATTTGATGTGCAGCTTGTTGGTATTTCTAAGGAAACTCCTCAAAGAAACGGCTTATTCAAAATAAGTCCTGATGTATTGATAAAGGATTTACCTAAAACTGATTTAATTATTATCCCTGCGATTCATGGACCGGCAGAAGAGGTTATGGAACAGAATAAAGAATTCGTGCCATGGATAATTCAGCAATACAGAGGCGGCGCAGAAATTGTTTCATTCTGCATAGCTACTTTTTTCCTTGCCGGCACAGGACTTTTAAAGGGAAAGCAATGCGCAACTCACTGGAGATTTGCAAATGAGTTCAGGGCAATGTTCCCGGATGCAAATTTACAGGATGATAAAATTATGACTGAAGATGATGGAATCTATACAAGCGGTGGAGCATACTCTTTTTTAAATTTAAATTTGTATTTAGTGGAAAAATTTGCAGGACGGGATATAGCTATTGTTATGGCGAAGGCTTTTATGATAGATATCGACAGAATTAGCCAGTCCCCTTTCATAATATTTCAGGGACAAAAATCGCATGAAGATGAGGCAGTTAAAAAAGTTCAGAATTATATTGAATCGCATTTTTCCGGAAAACTTTCTGTAGATGAACTGGCGAAAGAATTTGCGCTAAGCAGAAGAAGCCTTGAAAGAAGATTCAAACATGCCACTTCAAATACAATTACCGAATATATTCAGCGTGTAAAAATAGAAGCAGCTAAGAAAAGTCTGGAATCAACCAATGAAAATGTAAATGAAGTGATGTATAACGTTGGTTATGCTGACCCTAAAGCATTCAGAATTATTTTCAAAAGAATTACGGGATTATCACCTGTTGCTTATAGAAACAAATATAATCCTGCAGCGGCAGCTTAAAATTTATTTAAGCAAAAGCTAAATTGTATTGCTTCCTTCTTAGGATATAGAGTTCGAAAGTGGCGGCAAAATGTACACCTATATAATAAGCGAGCAAATCGCTCCATAAAAATCCCGAGCCAAATACAAGTCCGCCGAGCGTTGTAGCTCTTATCGCATCAATCCATGGCGCATGATATAACTGGCTCGTTTCAATAAGAAAGCAAAACGCTAAAGAAATTATTGCTATGTATCTGGTATCTTTATTGAAGAAAATAAATCTGAAAATGAGGAATATCATAGATGCCCAGATTGCATCACCGAGATATTCATTTACAATATCAGGTAAGTATGGGTAAGCAATTTTTCGTGAGAACAATCCCAAAGCAATTGTAAGCACAATCAAAACTCCGTAAAACAATCTATTTCGTTTCATAATAATTCGTAAGTAATAATACTTATAGAATATGTGCAAAACTCCATTTAGGAGCAACGTACTTCACAAAACAAAAAAGCCATTAAGTTTCCTCAATGGCTTAGCGGAAGAGGAGAGATTCGAACTCTCGTTAAGGATTTACTCCCTAAGACGGTTTAGTCCCGATTATATCGGGATTGGTTTCAGCCACTTTAAAAACAAAAAAGTCTTTGCAGAGAAATGCAAAGACTTTAATTTTGCGGAAGAGGAGAGATTCGAACTCTCGTTAAGGATTTACTCCCTAAGACGGTTTAGCAAACCGTTGGTTTCAGCCACTCACCCACCCTTCCGGATTAGTACAAGCTGAATATATTAATACAATATTATAAAAACCTAAGACGGTTTAGCAAACCGTTTGTATAATGTAAAACTTAGATAAAAAATGTGTATTTCTAAGTAAATCAAAATTCCGAAAAATTATTTGTATTTTCAATGTAATTCAGAATAAAAATTTAATAAAAACCAAAATGCCTCATAAACACATAGACAGCCACTCTTTTAAAGAGAAAATGCAGAACGAAGAATATGTTATTTTAGACGTACGCACCTCCGAAGAGCATAATGACAAAAAAATTGCTCATTCGCTTCAACTGGATTTTTACGCTCCTGACTTCCAGGCTCAGCTTGAAAAATTTGATAGGGATAAAGTGTACCTTGTTTACTGCCGCTCAGGTAACAGAAGCGGACAAACAATGGATATGATGAAAAATATGGGATTCGATGAAGTTTACAACCTTGATAACGGAATCATAGGATGGGAAGCAAATAATTTAGAGTTCGTTAAATAATTGTCATTCCCGGGAAGGCGGGAATCCATTTTAAAATAACCCCAAAATTTTTCCTATGAAAATTGAACAATTCTACGATGAGAATCTTGCTCATGCATCGTATGCAATATTAAGTGAAAATGAAATTGCATTGATTGATCCTGCCCGTGACCCGCATCCGTATTTCCAATATGCAGAAAAAAATAATGCGACTATAAAGGCTGTGATAGAAACTCATCCGCATGCTGACTTTGTAAGCTCACACGTTGAAATCAGCAAAAAAACGGGAGCAGATATTTACGTAAGCAGCCTGCTGAATCCGTTATACGATTTTACTCCCTTCGATGAAGGAGATACAATTTCCATCGGTAAAATTAAATTAAGAGCTATAAATACTCCCGGGCACTCGCCCGATAGCATCAGCGTAATTATCACAGATGAAGACGGAAAAGATTACGCTCTCGCTTCCGGCGATACGTTATTCATAGGTGATGTCGGAAGACCTGACCTTCGTGAAAGCGCAGGTGCAATTCAAAAAGCACGTCAGGATCTTGCGAGAATGATGTATGATAGTATTCATGAAAAATTATTGAAACTCTCCGATGATGTCCTTGTTTACCCTGCTCACGGCGCAGGTTCGCTATGCGGCAAAGCATTAAGTCAGGAACGTGTCAGTACAATCGGTCAACAAAGAAAAGAAAATTATGCCCTTCAGCCGATGAGTGAGGAGAAATTTGTAGAAACTCTGTTACAGGACCAGCCTATGATTCCGAAATATTTCGGCAACTCAGTTGAGCTAAACAGAAAAGGCGCACCTGATTTTGAAGCAAGTATAGCCGCTGTTCCGATGTTAGAGAAAAATTCGAAGCTGGAAGAAAATATTTTAGTTGTTGATTCTCGTTCAAAAGAGAATTACGGTAAAGGACATTTGAAAGGTTCGATTAATATTCCTGACAGCAAGAGCTTTGAAACATGGCTTGGCGCTATTGTAGGTCCCGATGAAAATTTTTATTTGATTTGCGAGAGCGAAGAAAAATGCAACGAGCTTATAAAAAGAATTGCCAAAATTGGATATGAAGGATTGATTAAAGGCGCATTAACAAATCCCGATAATGCAAATGAGAAATCTAACGAGTTTGATTACGATTCATTCAAAGAAAACTCATCTTTCTTTAATATAATTGATGTAAGAAATTTCGGTGAGAGAAGAGACAGAGTAATTTTTGAAAAAAGCGAGTTTATACCGCTTAACCAGTTAAGAGAAAGGCTCGATGGAATAAAAACCGATAAGCCGATTGTTATTCATTGTGCCGGCGGCATGCGCTCTGCAATTGCCCAAAGCATTGTACAAAGCAAAAAAGATACTCAGGTTTTTGATTTAGGCGAAAAGGTGAGGGAGTACTGAAAATATTAATCCTCGTTTTGATGCTTCCATCGGAATGTACATAATATAATCCGCTCAAAAACCCCTCGTTCCGATGCTCCAGCTTCGGAACGTACACAATCAATTAATTTATTCAATAAATGAGAAGTAGATATAAAATCCTCAATGAAGAAGGTATTCACTTCATAACTTCAACTATTGTCGACTGGATTGAAATATTCACCAATGAAGACTACTTCAAAATATTAATTGAAAGCATAAATTATAGTATTTCAGAAAAGAATCTGAAAGTTTTTGCTTATGTATTAATGAAAAATCATTTTCACATCATTTGTAAAGCAGAACAACTATCAAATGTTATAAGGTCTATAAAAAGTTACTCAGCCAAAATAATAATAGAAAAGCTTGAAGAAGATAAAAGATATGATCTCCTCGAAAAATTTAAATTAAAGAACGACAATAGGTATCAAATTTGGCAGGAAGGATTTCATCCTAAAGAAATCATAAACAATGAAGAGTTTAAGCAAAAAATAGAGTATATACACAATAATCCTGTAAATGAGAATTATTGTGTAAGTCCTACTGACTGGAAATATTCTTCTGCTAATTTTTATGAGAATGAGCAACAAACAGTAATTAAGGTTGAAAGAATTGTTTAATAATCGTTCCGAAGCAGGAGCATCGGAACGAGGATTTAAGTTAGATTTTCTTCTACAACCCACAATTTTTTTCTCTTCCTATTGTAAATATTTCAAAGAATTGAAAATATAGAATTGAACGAAATACAAATTTTTCCCCCTATCCCTACTAATAGGGAGCATTTACTTTCCTTCCAGAATTATTCTTATTATATTTAAAGTGTTATTATATTTCTAAACATCATAGAAAGCATAAGATAAAATATGACAATAATGCGACTTATTTCAAATTTTAAATGGTGAAAAAGTTAAAAAGGAAAAAATAGGATTTAACTCATAATTCGTAATTTGGAATTTTTAATTCAAAAGAAGAATCCGACTTTTTTCCGACCAAAATCAAAAATGAAAATTGTTGGTATTGATAAAACAATAACGACGGTTCAGGAATCCGACCAAAATCCGACTTATTTCAAATTTTAAAAAGTGAAAAGTTAAAAAGAGAAAAAGTCGATTTCACCCGTAATTCGTAATTTGGAATTTGTAATTGAAAGAAGAATCCGACTTATTTCAAATTTTAAAAAGTGAAAAGTTAAAAAGAGAAAAAGTGGATTTCACTCGTAATTCGCAATTTGGAATTCGCAATTGAAAGAAGAATCCGACTTTTTTCCGACCAAAGTCAAAAATGAAAATTGTTGGTATTGAAAAAACAATAACAACGGTGCAGGAATCCGACCAAAATCCGACTTATTTCAAATTTTAAATAGTTAAAAGTTAAAAAGAAAAAAAGTGGGATTCCACTCGTAATTCATAATTTGGAATTTTTAATTCAAAAGAAGAATCCGACTTTTTTCCGACCAAATACAAAATGAAAACTTGTAACTCGAAACTTGAAATTTGGAACTGAACGGAAAATGCGACTATTATGCTACTTTTTTAAAACATTATAAAATGTGGAATTGTGATAAACCGGTTCGCAATTTTTTTCCTTAATTCTATGTTAAAAAGTTCATAAGCAAAAATTGAATCTTTTTGAGCATCTTCTCAAAATATCTTTTAATAAACATTCAAAAATGTTATATTTAAGGTTCACGTTTATTTTATATTAATTAAAACCAAAGCATGAGCGATACGCAAATGGCGGATATTCTTGTGAATTCCGATAGCAAAAAAAACGGCACTAAAAAACCAAAATCCTCTTCTAAAGAAACAAAAGACAAAGATAAGTTTCACGGCCTCTCAGAAGTTCAGCTGAAAGAAGCATATATGATTATGCTCCGCTCACGTCTGAACGATGACAGAGTCGATACATTAATAAAGCAAGGTAAAGCAACTTTCCTCATTTCAGGTTCGGGACATGAAGGTATTCAGGTCGCAATGGGAATGGCAATGCAGCCCGGCAAGGACTGGCTCTATACATATTACCGCGATAATGCAATCTGTATGACTATGGGTGTAACAGTTGAGCAGATGATGCAGCACTCAATGGGAAAAGCAACCGATACATTTTCAGGCGGAAGACAAATGCCTATGACTATCGGCAGCCAGCAATTCAGAATCCCGACAGCATCGCTTACAACCGGTTCACAATACCTTGAAGCAGCGGGCGCAGCACTCGCTGAAGTTTATAAAGGAACTGATGCAGTTGCTTATGCAGGCGGCGGCGAAGGTTCTACTTCAGAAGGTGAATTCTGGGAAGCAGTTAACTGGGCTTCACGCGATAAACTCCCTGTGGTATTTGTAATCCAGAATAATAAGTTTGCAATTTCAGTTCCTGTATCTCAGCAAACAGCAGGCGGTTCAGTTTACAAAGCAACTGAAGGTTTTGTTGGATTAAAAAGAGTTGATATAGACGGCACAGATTTTCTTGCAAGTTATGCCACATGTAAAGAAGCAGTTGAGCATGCAAGAGCAGGTAACGGACCGACATTGATTCATGCTAACGTTGTCCGATTACGTTCACACTCAGCATCAGATGCACAGGAAAAATACAGAAGCAAAGAAGATCTTGAAGAAGATACAAAAAAGGATCCGCTATTAAAATTGGAGAACATTCTTATAGAGAATAATATAATAACAAAAGAAGACGCTGAAAGAATAAGAAAAGAAGTTTTTGATGAAGTTATGAAAATTGCAGATGATGTATGGCAGCAGCCTGCACCTGATGCATCTACAGTGGAAGATTATGTATTCTGCCCTGCAGATGAGCAGACTCCGATTGAATATGAAAAAAGTGTTCCATCAGGCGAGCCTGTTGTAATGGTTGATGCAATCAATCACGCTCTTCATGAAGAGATGGAAAAAAATCCAAACATGATTGTTTACGGTGAAGACGTACAGGATAATAAAGGCGGAGTGTTCACAGCTACAAAAGGACTTACAAATAAATTCGGAATAAAAAGATGTTTCAATTCACAGCTTGCTGAAGCAACCATAGTTGGTACAGCCATCGGCGCAGCTATTGCAGGATTAAAACCTGTTGTTGAAATCCAATTTGCAGATTACATCTGGCCTGCTATGATGCAGATTCGTGATGAACTTGCAATGTACAGATACCGTTCGAACAATACTTTCCCAACACCTGTTACAATAAGAACAGCTTGCGGCGGATATATTAACGGCGGACCATATCACTCACAAAATATCGAGGCAATTTTTGCAAAGTGCGCTGGTATTTATATTGCATATCCATCTAACGCTGCTGATGCGAAAGGTTTATTGAAAACTGCATGTCAGTTGAATGACCCTGTTTTATTCTTAGAGCACAAATTTTTATACAGACAGGGATTTGCAAAATCACCTGAGCCGGATAAAGATTATTATTTACCGTTCGGTAAAGCTGCAGTAAAAACTGAAGGCGACGATATTACAATTGTAACTTACGGCGCGATGGTTGATAAGGCAATGAGAGCTGCGAAAGAAATGGCTAAGCAAGGCGTTGGCGTAGAAGTTATCGATATAAGAACAATCGTACCGCTTGATATGGAAACAATTTTAGCTTCAGTAAAGAAAACAGGTAAGGTTATAGTGTTCCATGAGGATTCAAAGTTCATGGGATTCGGCGCTGAGATAGCTGCTGAGATTTCTGAAAGGGCTTTCACGTATCTTGACGCTCCTGTAAAAAGAGTTGCAGGATTGCATGTTCATGTTCCTTATCATTCAAATCTGGAGAAAGCTGCATTACCGCAGAACGACTGGATCTTAAAAGCATGCGAGGAACTTGCAGCATTTTAATTAGTATAAAAATTGAAATTCTTATAAACAGAAACCCAAGAATTTTCTTGGGTTTTTTTATATCCTACAATTAATATTACCAATGAAAAAAATCTCTCTCATATTCTTCTTTATAGTTTCTTCTTTATTTGCTCAGGATAAAAACATAGATGTACTGAATTATAATCTGAACTTTGATTTTTCAAACAATTTTAGACCTAATGCAAATTATATTTTCACTGCTAACGAAATAATAAGGATTAAGGCAATCAACGAAATTAATACAGTTGTGCTGAATGCAAACAACAGTTCGTTAAAAATTGAAAGTGTTTCAATTAACGGTGTTTCATTTACTCACAATAAAGATGAAGTAACTATCAGTCTTGATAAAACTTATTTATCGGGTGAAGAATTTGAAGTCGGGATAAGCTACTCTCATAAGAATTTTTTCGATACTGCCTTTTATATAGGAAAAGGAATATTATATACTGACTCTGAACCCGAGGGCGCGCGATGCTGGTATCCATGTAAAGATTTTCCTGATGATAAAGCTTTATTTGAAATTAAGGGGAAAGTGCCTGCCAATATTTTATTTGGTTCAAATGGAATTCTTACAGATTCCGTCTCTGACGGCAAGTTTACAACATACACCTGGAAAGAAGACTATCCAATGGCAACTTATCTTGCCGTTATTGCAGCTAGTGAACATTATTCTATGAAAATTATCGAATGGAGAAATCCTGAAACAGATAAAAACATACCTATAAGATTCTATTTTCAAAAGACGGATGAAAAAAGTAAAATCGATTTGATGATGATAAGAGTGCCTGAGATGCTTGATTTTCTTACGGAGAAATTCGGCTCGTATCCCTTCGACAAACTTGCATTTGCAACTGTTGATAATCAGTTTCCATGGGGCGGAATGGAAAACCAGACTTTAATAACGCTGTGCGGGAATTGTTACAACGATGATTTGCTGCTACATGAAATTGCGCATCACTGGTTTGGCGATATGATATCCCCTACCCGCTGGTCTGATATCTGGCTGAATGAAGGTTTTGCGACTTATTGCGAAACTATCTGGGCAGAAAAAATGGAAGGTAAAACACAATACAGAAGACTGAATAAAATAAATGCTGATTCTTATATAATGACTAATCCGGGCAGGCCGATTTACAATAAAGCCTGGGATACATTAACGCCTAATAATAATGTGCTTTTCGATGTGGCAATGACTTATAATAAAAGCGGTGCTATACTTTATATGCTCAGATATGTTTTAGGTGATTCGTTATTTTTCTCAAGTGTTAAGCGATATGCAACGAATCCGGATTTAATGTATAAAAATATTAATACTAATGAATTTGTAAGATTAATGAGCGAATATAGCAACAGAGATTTAACATGGTTCTTCGAACAATGGCTGTACAGACCAAATCATCCTGTCTATGAAAACAGATATGAAATTAAAAAAGACGGAGATGATTGGAAAGTAATTTTTAATGTAAAGCAAACTCAGCGTGAAGAGTTTTTCAAAATGCCCATAGAAATCCAGATCTTCTTTGCGAAGGAAAACAAGATTGTAAGATTAGATAACGACTACAACAATCAAAGCTTTGAATTAAAATTTAAAGATAAACCCGTACAGGTTGTATTTGATCCTAACAACGAAATCATCTTAAAGAAAGCAAGAACCGTTCAGGGATTTTAGAAATTTCTGACTCTTTGGGAAGCTGAAAATTTACTTTTAACACGGGCACTTCAAAATCATTTTTGATTTTTAAGTGTGTACCGAGGTCTTTTAATTCACTCTTATTATTATTTTCTAAAGTTTTATAACGCAATGTGGAGTTAAACCCTATCATTGCTCCTGCAGTAGGAAAAGCAAGAGTGCTCCAGGCAACTACCGGGCTTTGAACTATAAAGAGAGTTCCAATTCCTGCTCCTGTTCCTAATACACCTCCTAAAATTGTAGTACCAATATCCCCTGTAAAATTTTTCGATGAGCCGATACCATAAACACCAATTATACTTCCTGCACAATGGCCTGCAACAAAACCAAGAATTGCTCCACCGGCACCATCCCACTCACCATGGCCTTGTTTAGTTAACAAGTAACCTGCATATCCGGCACCAAAACCTAAAGCTATGCCTCCAAGATTTCCTCCGAAAAATTGCCCTACAAGTTCGTCTCCTGCAAAAGGTTTATCATTCAATTTCAATTTTGGTTTTGCTGTAACTGTTGTCGTATCGGTAAGCTGAAGTGATTTATATTGGGCATTTGCTGAAGGAATAATAAATGCAACAATTAAAGCCAGAATTATTGTTTTCATTTTATTTAAACTGTGTCTCTTTAAATTCTTTGAATAAGTGCTTTACTTTATTCCTTTGGTATTTCCCTGTTGAAGTTACAGGTATTGTATCGGTAAATATCACAACCTTCGGCGATTTATAGGCAGGCAATTTTGTTTTAAAGTAATCCAAAATTTTTGCTTTCAATTCATCTGATTCTTTTACTCCATCTTTAAGCAAAATTAATGCTCCAACTTCTTCGCCGTACCAGTCGTTTTCAAAGCCGACACATATTCCTGCCTGCGCAAATTCGCAACTGGAAATAACTTCATCAACTTCCAAAGTTGATATATTAACTCCGCCACGAATAATAAGTTCCTTAATTCTACCTGTTATAAAAAAGTACTTATTTTTTCTTTTATCATATCTGAAAAATCCTTCATCGCCGCTTCTGAACCAGCCGAACTCAAACGTCTTTGCATTTGCTTCATCATTTTTAAAATAGTATTTCATCACATTATGCCCGCGTATAACAATTTCTCCTTTCACATCTTCATCCTGTGATTCGCCATGTTCATTATGAATTTCCATTTCATTCCAATAGATTGGAATTCCAATTGAAGGGTAACCAAATCCGTTCTGCCATTGATAATGTTCAGCTATTGATAAATCAATTGGAATGAAACATGAGTAACAAGTTGTCTCGGAAAGACCGTAGCCGTGAACGATTCTCAAATCAAATTTCTCTTCAAAATTTCTTGCAACTTCACATGTCAATGGACCTGCTCCGCAAATTATATGGGAGAAAGATTCTAAATTGTATTTTGCTCTGTCTTCATTTGAGTGATTCATAAACTGAAGCAGTGTAGGTACGACACTTACAATTTTTACACTCTCATCCTGTAGCCTTTGCAGGAATTTATCAGTTTGGAATTTCTGATTAAGAATTAATTTCCCTCCGTAATACATTGTAGTCATTATTGTGACGACTGTTCCGTTTACGTGGTGAATCGGAAGAACACACATCATTGTATCATCTTTATAGAGTTTATGCCAGATTGCAATTCCGTCTGCATCAATCATCAGATTGTATTGTGTAAGCACAACTCCTTTAGGATTTCCCGTTGTGCCTGATGTATATACAATCATTGCTTCAGTTTCTCTATCGACAAGCTGTCTTTGCATCACTCTGTCTTTTTCCTGGCTGTAATCCAAAGTATCGAATAGCACAAGCTCTCCCGGCAAATCA